>CAYTVP010000289.1:0-5865 GCA_964441675.1 uncultured Solibacteraceae bacterium
GCGGTGGCTGAAAGCTGTACCGGAGGGATGCTAGGGGCGCGATTTACCGATACGCCAGGATCCTCCGGATGGTTCCGCGGCGGTTATATCGTTTATCACACGGATCTCAAGAAGAAGCTGATCGGCGATTTCGACGCCGATCCCGTCAGCGAGGAAGTGGCGCTGCGCCTAGCCGAAGGCGCGCGCGAGCAGGCGGGCGCGGCCTGGGGAGTTTCGGTGACGGGATATGCCGGGCCGGAGGGACGCGATCCGGGGGCTCTCTGGATCGGCATCGTGGGGCCGGATGGCAGGAAAGCGCAATCCTTCCGGTTGTTCGCCGAAAGAATGCGCGACCGTCTGTTTGCAGCACAGATCGCACTCGATCTGCTGCGCCTGCGGCTGCTTAGAGCTAACTAATCGCGGGCAGATGGCTGCTGATTCTTCGACGTAAACTCGCGGATCCAGTCGATGATAGTGGTGTACCACAGGATGGAGTTTTGCGGTTTCAGAATCCAGTGGCCTTCATCCGGATAGAGCAACAGTTTGGAGGGTACCTGCCGCATCTGTAGCGCGGTGAATAATTGCAGCCCCTGGCCGACAGGTACGCGATAATCCAACTCGCCGTGAATGACTAAAGTGGGAGTCTTGAACTCCTTCACAAACTTTGACGGCGACCACCGTGCGTATACGTCCGGGCTATCCCACGGCATTCCGCCGAATTCCCACAGCGGGAACCAAAGCTCTTCGGTTTCACCGGCCATGCTGTCCAGGTCGTAGACTCCCGCGTGCGACACCAGCGCCTTGAACCGGTCGGAGTGGCCAAGGATCCAGTTCACCATGTACCCGCCGAAGCTGCCGCCGGCTGCTGCGAAACGGCCGGCATCCGCCCAGGGCTGCGTCGCCACGTAATCCACCGTGGCCATAATGTCCTGGTAGACCTTGCCGCCCCAATCCTGGTTGATGTCATCGGTAAACTGCTGCCCGTAGCCGGTAGATCCGCGCGGATTGGGCATTATGACGACAAAGCCGGCCGACGCGAATACTTGCGGATTCCAACGGTAGCTCCACGATTCGCCCCATGCGCCCTGCGGGCCGCCGTGAATCAGGAAAAGAACAGGATACTTTTGCTGGGCGTTGAAGTCCGGAGGTTTCACGACAAAGCTCTGTACGCGCGTCCCCAGCGCGCCATTGACCGAGATTTCCTCAAGCGGGGCAAGATGGTACCGGGCAAGCGCGGCATCGTTCATCCGCGTAAGCGGGATGGCGGCGCCGCCGGAGCTATTCACACGATAGATCTCGACCGGTTTCGAGCCGGAGTTTTCCGTATAGATCATCGTTTTGCTGTCCGGCGAAATTTGCACATCATCGACGTGGCTATTGGTTCCGATGATCTGCCGCAAACCGCCGCCGGTCACCGGAATCATCTGCAAAGTGCTGCGGCCACGGTCCTCGACGGTAAAAAACAGGCGTGCCGAGTCGCCGGACCACGCAATGGACTGCACGCTGCGGTCTAACGATTCCGTCAAAGTGGTGGCGATCCCGGTGGCCCGATCGGAAATCACCAGACGCCACTTGTCGCTTTCATATCCCGCCTTCGCCTGCGCGCGGTATGCCAGATACTTTCCGTCGGGCGAATAGAGAGGGGATGCATCGGCAGCCGGATTGATGGTGATCTTGTTGATCTCGCCGCCCTCGATGGGCACGACATACAGATCCAGGTTGGTGGATGTTGCCGGATTTGCACCATCGGACATCACAAAACATACCTCCTGGCCGTTCGGCGCTACCGCATAATCGTCCGGGCCGCCGAGCGAGAATGGCGGCACGTCCTGCCGTGATCCTGGCATCAGATCCCGTGCGGTACCGCCTTCCGCCGGAATGACGAACAGATGTTTCCGCCGCGCACCCTGCCAGTCGGTCCAGTGACGATATAAGAGCGATGTATAGATCCGTGCCTGGACCTTACTGTCCTTCTCAGCATCCAGTTTCTTTTTGTTGCAGGCATCGTCGCTGCAATCCGGATACACCTCGCTGATAAAGACCAGATTCTTGCCGTCCGGCGACCAGACGACGCCGGAAGCTTCAGTTGCAAGATTGGTGACTTGCTTTGGATTCGCGCCTGTGGCGTCCATGATCCAGATTTGGGACGAGCCCGATCGATTGGACGAAAAGGCAATTCGCTTGGAATCAGGCGAAAATCGCGGTCTCTCGTTGATCGTGCCTTCGGCCGTAAGCTGCCGTGGGGTACCGCCGTCAACCGGGACCGTAAAAATTTGCCGTGGTTGCGTATTTCCGCTGATGTCGATCGTTCGTGCGGTAAAAGCGACAAGCTTGCCATCGGGCGACAAATGCGGCTCACCAATTCGAGTGAGGCTCAGCATGGCGTGCACGGTGAAGGGCGCTTTTTGAGCGTTGGTGGTCATGATGCTGGCGGCCAATAACACAACTGCGCGGCGCATGAATCGATTGTAACGGCCCGTCCCGGCACAGGTGGGACGCTACGTTACAATAGAGCTTCCACGAACATGATCCGGCCGTACCGTGGCCACGTGGCCTTGGTTGCCGCGTCGGCTTATATCGATCCGAGTGCGCAAGTTATTGGAGAAGTTGCCATTGGCGAGGAATCCAGTATCTGGCCGTGCGTGGTGATTCGTGGGGACGTCGGGTTGATCCGGATCGGCAATCAAACGAATATTCAGGACAACAGCACGCTGCATTCCGATGACGGATTTCCGCTGACAATCGGAAACCGCGTCACCGTCGGCCACCAGGCAATGCTGCACGGATGCACCATCGAAGAGGACTGCCTGATTGGGATCGGTGCGATCATCCTGAATGGCGCTCGCATTGGGAAGGGAAGTGTCATCGCCGCAGGCGCACTGGTATCCGAAGGCGCGGAGATTCCGCCGGAAAGTGTTGTGATGGGCATTCCGGGGAAAGTGCGCCGCTCCGTTACCGCGGAGGAGAAACGGCGTTTCGACCTGAATTTGCAGCACTATCTCGAGAAAGCACGCATCTACAAGGACGGTCAGCAAAATCAATGATCCGTGCCATTCGGGGCACGCGGGATATTCTGCCGCCCCAAAGTGCCGTCTGGAATCTTGTCGAGGATCGTGTCCGGCGCGTCTTCAGAACCTATAACTACGCGGAGATCCGTACGCCGATTTTCGAGGAGACGGCGTTGTTCGCGCGCGGCGTCGGGGAGGAGACGGACATCGTTTCGAAGGAAATGTACACGTTTCCGGATCGCGATGGAACCTCACTGACGCTGCGGCCCGAAAATACGGCTTCCGTTATCCGCGCTTATCTGGAGCACCGCCTCGATCAACAGCCGGGGCTGAAGAAGCTTTTTTATATCGGGCCGATGTTTCGCCGGGAGCGCCCGCAAAAGGGCCGCTTCCGCCAGTTCTTTCAAATCGGTGCGGAAGCGATCGGAAGCGCATCGCCCGTAATCGATGCGGAAGTGATCGAGATGGTCACGGTGCTGCTGCGCGAGTGCGGCCTTACTGAGTTCCACCTTGTGATCAATTCCGTCGGAGACCGGGAGGATCGCCAGCGGTACATCGAATTGTTGCGGGAGCGGTTGGTCCCGGTGAAGGACAGGCTGAGCGAAGACAACCGGCGGCGGGCCGACACGAATCCTTTGCGCGTGCTCGACTCCAAGGAGCCTGCTGACGAGGAAATCGTCAAAAGCCTGCCGAGCATCCTCGATTCACTGAGCCCGGCCAGCCAGGAACATTTCGCAATGGTGCGAACTCTCCTGGACGACCGGAGCATTGCTTACGAAGTCCGGCCGCGGCTGGTGCGCGGTTTGGATTATTACACCAACACTACGTTTGAGATCATGCACGGAGCGCTAGGGGCGCAAAACTCAATCATGGGCGGAGGCCGGTATAACGGACTCGCCGAATCGCTTGGATCAAAAATACCGGCGCCGGGAATCGGATTCTCAATTGGAGAGGACCGATTGGTGATGGCAGTGGAGGAGTCCGGGTCGCTTCCAGCCGAGGGTGGGCCGGATGTGTTTATCGCGCCCGTCGGAGAAGGCTCGGTTCGCCACTGTGCGCAACTGGCGTATGAGCTTCGTCAAAAAGGGAAGCGCGTCGAGCTCTCGGTGGATGCCAAGCTCAAGCGTTCGCTCGAGCTGGCAAACAAGCTACAGGCGCGGACTGCGTTGATCGTCGGCGAGGACGAGATCGCGCAGGGAAGCTATACCTCCAAGGACATGATCTCCGGAGAGCAGACAAAGATATCGCGGGAAGAGTTGCTGAATGGCTGAAGAACTAAAGCTGGATCTACTGGGCGACCTACGCCGGACGCATCACTGCGGAGCGATCCGGAAGTCAGATAACGGATCGACCGTAGTCGTCATGGGATGGGTACACCGCGTGCGTGATCTAGGTGGCGTTCTGTTCATGCATGTGCGCGACCGCGAAGGCGTGACGCAGATCGTTTTTCGCTCCGGTTCCGCGCAAGAGCTGCTGGAGAAGGCTTCGCGCGTGCGGAACGAGTACGTGATCGCAGTTGAGGGGGTGGTGGAAAATCGCTCCGCCGACACCGTCAATCCCGCAATCGCCACCGGCGAAGTGGAAGTGGTGGTCGACAAGCTGTGGATTCTGAATACGTCGAAACCGGTTCCGTTTCCGATGGAAGACAACGTCGACGTGAACGAAGAAACCCGGCTGAAGTATCGTTATGTCGACCTGCGCCGTCCGCGTTTGCAGGCGAATATTATTCTGCGATCGAAGCTTTCGTTTGCGGTGCGTGAGTACATGTATGCGCACGGATTCCTGGAGCTGGAAACACCGTTTCTGACAAAATCGACGCCGGAGGGATCGCGCGACTTTCTTGTTCCGGCGCGCATGAATCAGGGAATGTTCTACGCCCTGCCGCAGTCGCCGCAGATCTTCAAACAACTGTTCATGGTGGCGGGATACGAAAAGTATTTCCAGCTTGTTCGTTGTTTCCGCGATGAAGATTTGCGCGCGGACCGCCAGTACGAATTCACGCAGATCGACGTGGAGATGAGCTTCCCGCAGCAGGAAACGATTTACGAAACGATCGAGCCGATGGTGAAGCATGTTTGCAGCGCCGCCGGATTCCCGCTCGACTATCAGTTTCCGCGAATAACCTATGACGAGGCGATGCGCAGTTACGGATCGGACAAACCCGATCTGCGCCTGCCGCCGCTTTATGATGTTGCGGACCTTTTCGCTCAGGCGCCTGTGCCGATGACGGCGCCGGGTCTTCCCCTGATGGCCGTGGTGATCCCGAAAACCGGCCCCCTATCCCGAAAAGAGCGGGATGATCTGAAGGCGCTTGGCCAGGAAAAAGGTCTGCGCGTCTTCGATGACATGAAGCGGCTGGAGCGCGATTTCCCGGATGCGATGCCGAAGCTGCGCGAGCGTACCAGGACGAGCGAACAGGATCTTGTGCTCATCTGCGGCTGGCCCGCTGCGCTCGAAGGCCACCGGCCCGAGGAAACGGTTCTAAAGGCATGTGGTGACTTGCGCCTTCATGCGGCGAGAAAGTACAGCGACCGGCACGGACTGCTCGATCCGAAGAATTTGCAGTGGCTGTGGGTAGTGGATTTTCCGATGTTCGAATGGAACAGCGAGGAGAACCGGTGGGTGGCGGCGCACCATCCGTTTACGTCGGTGAAAGATGAGCATATCGGCAAGCTCGAATCCGATCCGGCCGGATGCAGGGCGAAAAGCTATGACCTGGTCGTCAACGGAAATGAGCTCGCGTCGGGGTCCATCCGAATTCATAACCAGGACATACAGAGCAAGGTCTTCGACGCTCTTGGCTTTTCCCGCGAGGAAGCTACGCGACGGTTCGGATTCCTGTTGGATGCACTCGAGTATGGCGCGCCGCCGCATGGCG
>CAYTVP010000290.1:0-5865 GCA_964441675.1 uncultured Solibacteraceae bacterium
CGCAAAGGCACCGGATCGCGAGGCCGGGGCCGGGGAATGGATGCCGGTCCAGCAATTGATCGGGTAGGCCCAGCGCCCGTCCCAACGCACGCACCTCATCCTTGTACAAATCCCGAACCGGCTCTACCAGCCGTTTCTCGGCGATCAGCCTTTGAATTCCGGCGACCCGGTTGTGGTGCGTCTTAATCAGCTCTGACTTTTGAGTACCGCCCGATTCGATCGTGTCCGGGTAAATCGTTCCTTGTCCGAGAATCCAGGTGCCGTCCAGAAAGTGTCCCTGATCGAGGATCTGTTCCTGAACCCTCACGAATTCTTCGCCAATGATGTGGCGCTTCTTTTCAGGATCGGTGACGCCGGAAAGAGCCGCCAGAAACTGTTCCCGCCGGTCGACCACCTCGAAAACGCCATGGGCCACCCGATCGAATGTCGCGCGTACGAATTCGGTTTCACCGGCTCGCATCAGCCCCGTATCGACATAGACAGCGTGAACGTTTTCGGAGCCGAGTGCCTTGACGCAGAGCGCCGACGCCACGGTGGAATCGACACCGCCGCTCGCGAAGAAGAGAACCTTACGCCCGGCTGCTGCCTCCCGGATCTGGCGTTCCATCTCCGGAAGCTGTTTCGCCGGATCCCAATCGCGAATGCAGCCGGCAATCTGGAATACGAAGTTTTCGAGAATGCGGCGTCCACTTCTGGTATGGACAACTTCAGGGTGAAACTGAACGCCATAAAGCCGCCGGGCGCTATCGGAAATCGCCGCAATAGGGCACGTTGTCGTCTCTCCCGTCAACGTGAATCCAGGTGGAAGGGCCGCTACCTGGTCGCGGTGGCTCATCCAAACCGGTTCCTCCGCCGCCAGTCCGCTGAAAAGTCCGTCACTTTGCTTGAGGCTGAGCGTGGCCTTGCCGTATTCGCCGCGGTCGCCTTTTGCCACGTCTCCGCCCAACGCGCGAGCCATCAATTGCAGTCCGTAGCAAATGCCGAGGACAGCCGGGCCGGCCGAATATATTTGCGGATCTGTTTGCGGGCTGTGAGCTTCGTAAACGCTGGCCGGACCACCCGAGATAATCAATCCCTTACGGCCGGCGACTTTTTCAGCCGCGACATCGCTGGGCTGAACATCGGCGTAAACGCCGAGCTCACGCACCCTGCGCGCGATCAAGTGACAATACTGGCCACCCGCGTCTAAAACCGAAATTTGCGGAGTCAATCTTCTAATTCAGCGGAGCCCGTTCCCGGTTCAAGCGCTGGACAATAACGCTTTTGGCTTTCTCTACCAGCGCGCGTGCCTTGGGCATATCTTCAATGGCCTTCGCTACGAGCTTGTCGTCTTCGACCGCCATCTTGCGTGCTTGATCCACGCCGAGCGCGGTTGTGGCAATTTCAAACTTCAGGCGCTCCTTCACCCAGGCCTGATTCTCGGCGAACTCGGCTTCGGTGAATTCGATGTTGGACTTCAACAGAAACTGATGAAAGTCGTTCATCAGGGCAGCGTCCGGCTGCCAACCCGAAGGCAGCTTTGCCTCGCGGCCGCCAAAGTATTTCGCGGTGAAATTGAAAAACGTAAATCGGCGCAGCAGATTCGCCTGGAAGGTGTTAAGTTTGGGCGCCGGCACCTTATCATCGGGCGCGATCCCGCCGCCCCCGTATACCGTCCGCCCGCTATCCGTCATTTTCACGTCCTGCGGGTTCTTGGATTCCAGATCCTTGCGGTAGTAGTAATCGAAGAACGAGGTATGGCTATAATCGCGTTGGATCAGCCGGCCGCTGGGCGTGTAGTACTTCGCTGTGGTGAGCGCGAGGCCAGTATTTTGCGACAGCGGATACACCGTTTGGACCAATCCTTTACCGAAGGTGTTGTCGCCGATAATCCAGGCCCGGTCATGATCCTGTAGCGCGCCAGCCAGAATCTCAGCAGCGGAAGCCGAATAGCGATTGACCAGTACCACAATTGGATACTGATAGTTGCTGGTGCGGCGGCCCGCGACATAGGGTTTTTCGACGGACGCGCGCCCACGATGGGACACAATCAACTGGCCGCGCCGCAGAAAGCGCTCCGTCACGGCTACGCCCTCGTTCAGCAAGCCGCCCGGATTATCCCGGAGATCCAGTACCAGGCCTTTGACATTCTGCTCGCCAAGGCGCTTAAAGTTATCTTCCACTTCCTGGCTGGTATTGTCGTTGAACTGATCGATATCCAGGTACATGATGCCCGGCTTCAACCAGAAGGCGTCATTAACGCTCTTCCGTTCGATCGCATCACGGATCAGGTTGAAAGCAAGGGGCTTATCCACTTGCTCGCGACCCATCTTCACCTGTACCTGGGTTCCTCTGGGACCACGCAGCATGTCTGCGATCTCGGTGGTATTCAACCCATCGGTCTTTTTGTCATTGACCTCGAGAATGACATCGCCGGGGCGGATTCCCGCCTTATAGGCCGGCGAACCGGGGAACGGAAGTAGTACGACAGTATTGGCTCCCCGGGGGCCTACCTGCATTCCCACGCCGAAGTACTTACCGCGCTGATCCTCACGTACCTGCTGATAGGCGCGCGGGTCGAAGAAGTTCGAGTGCGGGTCCAGCGTCCGCAACATGCCCGGAATCGCGCCATTATAAATGGTCTTGTCCGCCGAAACCGGATCGGCAAAGTTCTCCTCAACTACTCGGAAAACCTTGGTTAGCGTGCGCATCGCCGCCTTAATGTCGTCTTCCGTTGTCGCGGCAGACACTTCGTTGATGCCTGGAGCGAGGACGCCGCCCAGGATGGAACAGGCGGCCACAACGATAGGAATGATAAATGCAGAGCGCCCACTGCGGCGTTTTCCGGCGTTAGCCATGGGTTCGAACAGGCTCCCTTCGGGTATTTTCAGTATAGCCCAGTGTTTCTTTGGAGCACGATTGGCTGGAAATCTCGAATCGAACTAAACCACGCGCGCGGAACGGCGAGTGCCCGGGTCCACTGAACCGACGGGCTTTCGGGTAGTTTTGGGAGGCATGCCAAGCCGGCGAGCCTGATCTGTCACACAAACCAGGAACATCGGTTGCCGTGCGTTTTTCAGGATATTGATGATCCGCTCATCGTCATCCTCAAGGTAGATCGCCTTGCCATCTGTCACAAGATGCCATTGAGATTCGCCGGAAAGAAAGTCGCTCAGCCGTTTTCCCATTTCCCGCTGCAGAAACCGCAAAACCCGGCGAATTTTCTGAAGGGAGAAGCCTTTTCGTCTTAATTCGGCGATCACCGTGATTTCTACCACTTCTTCGGCGTGATAGATTCGGCGGTGTCCTTCGTGCCGTGGGGAAACAACCTTCTTTTCATCCCACCACTGCAGTTGCCGGAGGCTCACTCCGCTGATGCGGGAAACCTCGCTCGAACTATAATTCTGACCAGTATCGACGACGGCTTCGCTGCGGCTCTTCCGGGCTTTGAACATAAATCCCCTGTCGTGTTTTAGCTTTCCAGCCTAACAAATATCTGACAGTTTGTTTGCTGAGTCAATCCCTTACTTGCGGCCGATCAGGGAGTCCACCGCGGCAGTAATAGCCTGCTCTTCCCGGGCGTGATCGCGGAAGATCGGATCTCGCCAGCCATGGCTGCCGCGAATCGCTCCGCGTGCATCGAAAAGCACCAGCCGCGGCACCTGACGGCCATCATCATCGGGACCGCCAAGCCACTGAACCGCCTCATCGCGGGTGGAGTAGCCGACCGGATAATTGGGCGAAACTGACATCATAAAATCGGGCATGCGCTGGCGTGCGTCTTCTGAATAGGCGACGCCCAGAACCTGCAGCTTCGCTCCGTGCTTTGCCTGAAGCCGCACCAGGATCTGGCAGACGTCCCGGCAATGCGAGCATCCGGGCATGAAGAAATAAAGCGCGACTGCCTTTCCTTTGAACTGCGCGGTGGAAAGTGGTTTGCCGTCAATCGACAGGAACTCAAAGGGCGCCTTGGCAGCGGCGTGCAGTACGGCCGCCGCAGGCAGGGTGAGAAGCCAATCCCGGCGTCGCATCGCTTTCTAGAATACGACGCGTCAAGGATTCTCCACGAGATCCCGAAGCCGTCCGAGCGCGGCATCCCACTCGCGGGCAATTTGATCCAGGTAGCGCTTCGCATCGGCCAGGCGGCGTTTCTCCAACTGCCAGATGCTCTGGCGTCCGCGGCGATAGGACCGCAGCAGGCCCGCCTCTTCCATCACCCGGAGGTGTTTGGTCACCGCCTGCCGGCTGATCTCAGAGCCGGCGGTCAAGTCCGTAATCGATAGCGGACCATCGCAGAGTCGAAGCACCAATCTCAGGCGACCCTCGTCGCCGAGGGCCGCAAAGAGGAGCGCGGTCCCGGACGGATCGGCCGTAATTCTGGATTTACGCTGCCTGGGCAAGGTATTTTCCGATCACCTTTACCACCATTTCCCAGCCCTTTTCGTTTTCGGTAAACGCTTTCGCGCGGCGTGCAAGCGGTATTCGATCGAACCCCGATTCGGTGACCGTCAGCTTTGTCCCTTCCGGAACCGGCTCCAGCACGAACACAACAAGAGTGGTTGGCTGGTTCGAATAATCTTCGCCCGGCTCCACTGCATATGGGTGCCAGCGGAAGGAAAATAATGTTTCCGGCTCCATCCGTTCAATCGTGATATCAAAAGGGAGACCTTCGTAGCTTTTCTGCGCCTCGGCCAGTTCGGGGTCTACCATCGATGGTTTGATCGTCCCGCGCACGCCCGTTCCCGGAGCGAACGGTTGCTCCAGATGGACGCCGAACCATGCTCCGAACTCCTGAGAGTCTGCCAGAGCCCGCCAAACCCGGCTCTGTGGCGCGCGCATCAGAATTGTCTTTTCGATCCGATCCGTACTCATTCCGTCATCCTCCAAAATGCAACTTAACAGTTGCATGTTATCGGAGGTTACCGCAAAATGCAACCATATGGTTGCATTAAATGGAGGGTTCTCCGCGGCCGGGTCACGTAGAATTCGAAGGACCATGACCGCAATCGGGCGTCGCGAAACACTTCAGGACTACTTCAGAAAGATTGAGGAGTGCCGCGGTACCTATCTGATACACGACGACGGCTTGCGCGTCCGCTCTTACACATACCAGCAATTGACCGCTGCCGCGAGGCGTGTGGCGGCGGATCTGGCGCGTGACAACATCGCTCCCGGCGAACATATTCTTCTGTGGACGGAGAATCGTCCGGAATGGGCTGCGATCTTCTGGGGCTGCGTCTTGCGCGGAATCGTGGTCGTGCCAATCGACGAGAAACATTCCGTCGATTTTGCGCGCCGGGTTGCATCGCGCACCCGCTCGCGGCTTGCTTACCTCGGTGATACGCAACCGGACACGCTTGGGGATCTGGCCGTTCGCAGGCTGAGAGACATCGCATGGACGACGGGGGCGTCTTTGAGCGGATACATGCCCGAACCCGCTGCTCCCGACTCGCCCGTCGAAATTCTCTTCACGTCCGGAGCGACGGCTGAACCCAAGGGCGTCGTCATCTCGCATCGAAATATCGTGGCGAACATCATTCCGATCGAACGCGAGATCGAGAAATACCGCCGCTATGAACGGCCATTCCATCCGATCCGGTTTCTGAATCTGCTGCCGCTGTCCCATATGTTCGGCCAGTCGATGGCGTTGTTCATTCCGCCCCTGATCTCCGGAGAGGTGATGCTACAGCGGTCTCAGGACCCGCGCGACATCGTCCACACCATCCGCAAGAACCGCATATCGGTGCTGGTTTGTGTCCCGAGAATTCTCGATGTCCTCCGGGGTTTTCTACAAGCAATCGAGCCGGGCGTTCGCGAGGAGCCGCCGCCGGGTGAGCGATGGTGGCGGCGATGGTGGCGGTACCGGGGCGTGCACCGGCGCTTTGG
>CAYTVP010000291.1:0-5820 GCA_964441675.1 uncultured Solibacteraceae bacterium
CGTTCCCGGAAATTTCCACTTCGCCGCCGTCGGGGTTGAACAGGCGTAGAGTCGGCGGGCGGCCGGAGCCGGGGCGGCCAACCAGTTCCCAACCATCGGCCCCTACGCCGGAATTCCGGTCGCAGATTGCCATGGCGATGGCGGACAGGTCCTGCTGGCTGAGGCCGGAGACGTCCTCCGCCCAGGTCAGTAAAAAGTCATTTCGCGCGCCGTGCGCTTTGTAGAAAGGGATATTCATTCCGCAGAATCTCAATCGGCTGGCCACGGGCATCGGGGATGATGCGGACCAGCTCCAGGTGTTTATTTTTGGAAACGGAGGACAGCGGATCGCCCCTGCGGACGATGACCCATCGCTGCCACAAAAAAAGATCGGGACGAGTTTGCGCAGCCACCCAAAGCAAGCTGTTGCCCTCGTGCATCAGCTCGCCGAGAGGGATGCCGGCGGCGCGCAGAATTCCAGTCATGTCGCCGAAGGATGAATAGATGCCATCGCCCCGTTTGTACTCGTGTTTGAGGTATGTTGCCGCGCTTGCGGTATAGGCTCGGCGGGAAGCAGAGTTGACCGCGCCTTCGGTGAAGATAACCCAATTCGATGTCCGTGGATAGAACAGCCACGGAGCCGCCGCCGCGAAAATCACGACAGCAGCAAAGAATCCCTTAAGTCGCGGGGCAATTACCACAATCCCGGCAGCACAAAACGCTGCCAGGGGAAGTACCGCGATTCCGTAGCGCGAGTTGTAGTAGCCGGAGGGCCATAGCTGGGGAAGCTGAATGGGCGTACCGCCGGAGTAGATACTGATGAGGTAAAAGACAGGCACTGCGCCCATCACAACGAGTGGAATCCAGGCGCGCTTCCACGCCACCCCGATCAGGCCGGCAGCGCCCGCCAGCAGCACTCCCATTCCGCCACACTCGCGGGCGGCGGCGGAATAATAATGCAGGGCGACACCCCAGTCGCCTTTGCCGGGGTAGGGAGCCGCGCCTTGGATGGCCAGGTGGGAGTGAGCGCCGCGGTAGAACTCCAGCCAGTCCGAATAAAACCAGCGGTTCATCAGCAGCCAGAACGCCGGACCCGATCCGCCGATCAGCAGGAACGTGCCGGCGGCGATCCAGCGGGAATGCTTTGCGGTGATCAGGATGACGAGGGAAGCCACCGCCAGCAAAAACCAACCTTCATATCTCGTAAGGCTGGCGCAAAGGCCGGCCAGTCCTGCAATCACAATCGCGCTGAATTTGCCGGTTTGCGCAAACCAGATGAGCGCAGCGATCAAGGCCATTTCGCAGGCAAGAAACAATACTTCGGTCATCGGCACCGACTGCAGATAGAGGAGGTTCGGATTGAGCGCGAACGCAAGCGCGGCCGCAACGCCGGCGGCACGGCTGCCCAGCGCGTTGGAGGTGATTGTGTAGAGCAGCATCCCTGCGGCGACGAAAGCGGCGACGGAAGGGATGGCCCCGGCCAGTCCGCTGCGCCACAGGGAGTCGGTCGAGGCGAAGGGCACCAAAACCCAATGGAGAAGCGGCAGCCAGGTAGTGCCGATCTGTTCGATCCCAGGCGTTTTCGAGTCCACCAGGCGCCGAGCTATGTTCAGATGCGCTTCCGCGTCTCCGTAGAGCAGTGTGGCGCCGCTGCGATAGATCCAGCCGGCGAATACAATCCCCAGCCAGACCAACCCCAGCGCCAGGTAAACGGCCGTGAGATTAAAAGTGGGTGAACTGCTTGAACTTCTGGAATCGCGCGTCGATTTCCTGGCGCGTGAGCGTGCGGAAGCGGTCAACTCCGAACCTTTCGCAGCAGAAGCTGCCCATGACGGATCCGAAAACTACGGCGCGATTTAGCTCCATCGGGTCGCTGTCGGTGGCGGGATTGAAGCCGGTCCCGGCAAGATAGCCAAAGAAGCCGCCGGCAAAGCAATCGCCCGCCCCGGTGGGGTCGAACAGGCTTTCGAGGGGGAACGCCGGTGCAACGAAGTAGTGATTCTCGGTGAACAACATCGCCCCGTCGCCTCCGCGCTTGATGATCAGAATGCGCGGGCCAAGCGCCATAATTTTCTCGGCGGCGGCATGAAGGCTCGTTTCGCCGGATAGCATATGGGCTTCTTCGTCGTTGATGATGAGGACATCCCAGTTGCGGATGGTTTCGAGCAGTTCGTCGCGCGCAATGTCGATCCAAAGATTCATCGTATCGCCACCGGTCAACCGCGGGCTCTTCATCTGCGTGCGAACCTGCTGCTGCAGGGTGGGCTGGATATTGCCGAGCAGGAGATACGGCTCATCGCGATAACCGTCTGGGATCTTCGGGTTGAAATGCTCGAAGACATTCAAGTCGGTGCGCAGCGTCTTGCGCTGGTTCATGTTCTCGAAGTACTCGCCCTGCCAGAAGAAGGTCAATCCGTCGGCACGCTCCAGGCCGGCGACATCGATGCCGCGGCCGGAGAGCAACTCCTCGTCCTCCTTGGCAAAGTCAGTGCCGACGACACCGACGATTCGCACCGGCGTGAAGTAGGCCGCAGCGAGTGAAATATAAGTACAGGCACCGCCCAGCATACGGTCCACCTGGCCATGTGGCGTGACGACACCGTCATAGGCCACACTTCCTACGACAACAAGAGACAAATGACTCCTCCAGATACACAAAGCGGGCGGAAGGGTAAGTTCCGCCCGCGCTAACAAAAAAGGCTAATTCGTTACGTCGTTGGTCCGCGACTCGTCACGCACTTTCAAATACGCTTCGTACCACTTCTTTTGCGCGTCGCTGTTGGCGTACTTGTTGAACGCGTCCTGGCTTTCAAACTCCATGACCAGGATATGAGTGAAGTTCGGGGCCAACTGATTTTTGATCGGTTTCAACCAAACATTGGTGAGACCCGGATGGTTCATCTCCCCGATCATGTTGATGGCCTTGTCGATATCCGCCTTGGACGCGTCCGACTTAAACTTTACGTTGATGATATGGATAATGCTTGATGGCTTCTTCGGCTGAGCAAATGCTCCGGCGACACTCAACAAGCCGCCGAGCACTAAGCCGGCAATGATCTTTTTCATACTTTTTCTCTCCAACGAGTAGATTTAACGGCCGACCGGGGCCTCTTGGAAGGCCTTTGCGTAGTCTTTCAAGAATTGATCGAGGCCTTTGTCAGTCAACGGATGATTGAATAACATATCGAGCGTTTTAAAGGGCATTGTACCGATATGGGCGCCCGCTTCCGCCGATTCTACAACATGCAATGGACTGCGAAGGCTGGCCGCCAGGACCTGAGTTGAAAAGCCATAATTCTTATAGATCTTGACGATCGACCGGATCAGGTCCATACCCGTAAATCCGATATCATCCAGGCGGCCGACGAATGGAGAAATGATATATGCGCCCGCTTTTGCAGCCAGCAAAGCCTGGGCGCCTGTGAAACAGAGGGTGACGTTTACCCGGATTCCCTCGCCAGCCAAAGTCTTGCAGGCGCGGATCCCATCGCGGATCAAAGGCAATTTGACGACGACATTCTTATGGATCTTGGCGAGAGCGCGGCCCTCCCGGATCATTTCGTCGTACTCGACGGCCACTACTTCCGCGCTGATGTCGCCATCGACAATGTCGCAGATCCGCGCGATCTGCTTCTCAATGGGATTGCCTTCCTTACCGATTAAGGTTGGATTTGTCGTGACCCCGTCGACGATCCCCCAGGCAGCGCCTTTTTGCAGTTCGTCGAGATTGGCCGTGTCCAAGAAGAGTTTCATAACGATTCCCGCTCCACTTTGTTTTCGAGAGTACCGACGCCCGCCACTTCCACTCGGACGACCGCACCCACCTCCATGGGACCCACGCCCTCCGGTGTTCCCGTAGCAATCAGATCGCCCGCTTCGAGCGTCATCACCTGACTGACAAATTCGATGATAACAGGGATAGGAAATATGAGGTCGCGAATGGAACCGTCCTGCTTCAGGTCTCCATTGACCCATGTTTTTACGCCCAGATTTTCAACGTCGACCGATTCTTTATCCACCATCACCGGGCCGGCACAGCAGAACGTATCGAAACCCTTACCGCGGGTGAACTGGCCGTCTTTTTTCTGTAGATCGCGGGCGGTGACGTCATTGACGCAGGTATAGCCAAGCACGTAATCCATGGCCTTGTCTCGCGGGATATGCCGCCCGGACTTCGCGATGACAACGCCGATTTCTCCTTCGAAATGAAGCAGATTTGAGATGCCCGGATAAATGATCGGATCGCCGTGGGCATTCAGGGAAGAGTTGGGCTTCAGGAAGATCAGAGGCTCTTTCGGAACCTCGTTGCCCAGCTCCGCCGCGTGTTTTGCGTAGTTTCGGCCGACGCAGACGATCTTGGTCGGATAAGTGGGCGGCAGAATGCGCAGTTGCGATCGCGGAAAATGAGCGCCGGTCTGGGAACCGCCGCGCTCGTTCAACTCAAAAACGTTCTCGCCATCGAGCAGCCCATACCTTACTCCGGGATGACCATCCGGGATTGTCGGAGGCGACTCGCGATTCATACTGAAGCGTACGTATTTCATTCAGGGATCTCGATTTCCACCGGAGCGGAGCGAACGCCTTCGTTCTTGTTGTGATCGACCGCGCTGACCGCGTACTGGTATTTCCGCCCGGGCTGTGCTGCTTTGTCTGAATATAACGTTCCGGTAAGGTTGTCCGCCAGAAGAGTGCCGTCGCGATACAGGCGATAGAAGGCGACGTCGGGCGCACTGCTGCGATCCCAGGACACTTCAGCGGCAGTGACACCAGCCAGTACTGTCAGCCGCTCTGGCGCCGGAGGCGGATAGACATCGGGCCGTGTCACCCGAATAGAATCCGACATCTCGCTTTCAGCCTGCCCGGTGACACCCTGGACGATGTATTCATACGGCACGTCAAACGCGGCGGAGCGGTCTATGAACTCGGAGGCTTCAACGGTCGCAGCCAGCTCGCCATTTCGATATACGCGATGCGCGGCCGCGGAGCTTTGCCAGTGAACCGTTATTCCTTCCGCGGTGGGTATCGCAGCGAGCGCCGCTGGCTTTCCAAGCGGCGGGATGACGGACAACGTCACCAGGTTCGACCAATCGGACAGCCGCCCAGTGGGTCCACGGGTGCGCGCGCCCAGCACAACCTGCTTGCCGGCCCAGGGCTCAACCGGAATGGGCTGCGTAACTATCTGTGTCGGTGTCTCCCCGTCAAAACCGATCAGCAACTCGGGTAAAGGAGCTGGCTCGAGCGTCACACCATCGGTTGTGAGAACGGGGGGCGTGAGCTCAACTTCGATTTTGTCGCCCCGCTGGATCGCGCGCAGATCCGTGATGGGCGCCGGAATTTTCAGCGATGGCGGCAAGGGGTCGCCAACGTAGGCGCAGCCGGATGCCGCCGCTACCAGAACAGCCGCCAGGGCGAAGCGCATCAGAGAATATAGCGGCTGAGATCCTGGTCCTTCACGATTTCGGCCAGTTGCTTGCGGACATATTCGCCATCGATCTTTACGGTTTTGCGCTTCAGGTCCGGGCCTTCGAATGAAATTTCTTCGAGTACTTTTTCGAGGATGGTGTGCAGCCGGCGCGCGCCGATATTTTCAGCGGTTTCGTTCACGCGTGCCGCCAGCCGGGCCAGCTCCTCCAGCGCATCCGCCGTAAAGCTGAGCTTGATTCCCTCGGTTTCAAGCAGCGCCGTGTATTGCTTGATCAGCGCGTTCTTGGGCTCTTTCAGAATCCGGATGAAATCGGCCTCGGTGAGGGATTTGAATTCCACACGGATCGGGAATCGGCCCTGAAGCTCCGGAATCAGGTCGCTGGGCTTTGAGACATGAAATGCGCCGGCGGCCATGAA
>CAYTVP010000292.1:0-5815 GCA_964441675.1 uncultured Solibacteraceae bacterium
CGGGCCCAGCCGCTCGAAAATCCTCTTTCGGATCAGCGCAATATCGGTTTCGCCATACCCCGGGGCCGGGACGACCCGCACCCTTAGCCGGCCGCGGCTTTCCTGAATTACCTGCCCGGCCATGACGTGCGGAAGATTGATGAAGATCCCATGAAAGCGCACCATCTGCCGGCCATCCGGCCCAACGACAACATCCTCGACACGGCCGACTACCTCTTCGATCACCGGCAAATGGTCGCGCCCGCATGCACAGGCCTTTGCCGACCAGCGCCCGACATCGCCGATCTCATAGCGGATGATCTGTTGCGTGTCATTCAGGAGCGCCGTACAGAGAATTCGGCCGTCGACGCCCGGAGCTACGGCGCGGCCTTCGCCATCGACGATTTCGACGATGCCGAAATCCGGATGGCAATGCAGCGAACCGTGTTCGCACTCGGTCGCGAGAAGGCAGTTCTCGACAGCGCCGTACTCCTCGTACGCGCGAGCGCCGAAAGCGCTATCGAGAATCTGTTTTTCCGGTGGAGTCAGTTTTTCACTGCTCAGAATCAGTGCCTTCGGCCGGTAATCCAGGCGCAGCCCCGAGGCCAGCATCATCTTCGCCAGCAGGACGTGGGATTGGGCATAGCCGGTTAAGACCTCCGGCCGGTAGCGGTTGAAGCCTTCCACATAATCGGCAGCCGTCGCGGGGCTGATGTGATAGGCGGAAAAGTACGTCTGGCTCTCGGCCCAGTTGTGCCGGTAATAAGGAGGACCGGCATCGTGCGCCGGCACCACCAGCCGCCCGCCGATCATCGACCGCGATGCGAGCACGCTGACGCCGGCCCAGGCAAACGAGCGCGCCTCCCGGCCGGCGACAAACCGGCGATGATCATCGGCCGTGCAATATGCGCTCACCGGCGTCCCCGTGCTGCCGCTCGAATGATACGTTCGGACCCGGCCGCGGCTGGGATGGCCCGCGACAAGAAACCGCGGGCTCTCCCTCCGGAGATCCTGCTTCGGTGTCACCGGAAGATGGCTGAGGGCATCCCGGCGGAAATTCATCAGATCCGACCGCCGGATGCCCGCATCCCTCCAGCGTTCCCGGTAGTAGGGGACGTGATCGTATGCCAACTGGACTCGCTCGCGAAGCTTTCGTTCGAGATAGCTTTCAAACCGCTCGCTCGGCCAGCGCTCGCGTTCCTGAAAATCACGAACATACTCGGAAAAACGCCCCCCCAGCCGCTCAGACCGCCACGCCACTCCGTACATCGAAATGGCAACGTTTTGAGCCCAGAAAGGCAGCTTTCCGTATATGAGCTCGCCAAGACCCATCAGACGGTGAAGGAGTCCTTTTCGGGAGCGGTGCATTTCGGCCGGCGATACAGAATTGTCTGGCTGCGCGCGCCGAGGTTCGCGAGACACTGCGGCAAGTACCGCCGCTCAATGTGAAGCGCCCATTTTGCATACGCGCCCGCCCGTTCGCGATCGGGAATCCAGCGACGAAATCGCTCGAGGGCTCCGAATGTCAGGATCTCGACGTCTTCGAAGTACCGTGCCCCCACGGCTCGGTAATGGCACGAGCTGTGTTCCCGCTCGGGATGAGGGTCGGCGGCCTTCCACTCGGAAAACGCTTTGCGGCTAAGAATTGAGGGGCGGCCAGGCGCCGGAACAATCCACCGCAGGGTGTCGAGAGCGGCGCTGTTGATTGCCGGCTCCTGGAATCGTGCTTCCCCGCCGTCTTCGAGAAGATCGGCACATTTTTCGAGGAAGCGATCTTCGGTTTCCGGATCGAGGTGATGCAAAAATGCCTTGCCCACAATGAAGTCGAACTTCGGAAGCTCCAGCTCGAGAAAGTCTCCGCAGATTGCTTCGACGGAGAGGTCGAGAATCCGGCTGGCCTCTTTCAAAAGGGCAACCGCCGGAGGAGCGATTTCAATCGCAGTCACTTCAGCGCCGAGACGCGCCAGGATCAGCGAGTTCAGCCCGTCGCCCGCGCCCAGCTCAAGCACGCGCCGGCCGGCAACCCGTCCCGCGAAGTTCTGCTGATACAGGCCGTACCACGACGTGTGGCGTTTCACGGCATCGTCGAAAAACTCAAGATCCTTTGCCCTCGACAGCAGCGGCTCGAGCTCGAGCTTGTCATAGACAGCCGTATAGTAATCACGGTTCCGATCTGTTGCGACCATAGTTAAAATCCGCGGCGAGAAGAGCCCGCGGCCGCTCCTTCCGGAATAAATTCGGCTTCGATCGAACGGCACGTCAGCGCATCGCCATTCTTTTCGAATCCGGTGAACAGCGGTTGAGACCGGAACAACTCCTCCCGCTCGCTCGCTTCTTCGTTCATTGCACTTGAGGACGGCGCGCCCTGAAAGACCAGCAGGATCGGACGCGGTTGCGCGGCGTACGACGCCGTCAGCCGTTCCATCACCCGCCGCCAGACCGGCAGGCCGAACGGATCGTAGCTGTAGATGACCAGCGGACCGGCGGGCGGCTCGAACTCCGCCGCATCGCAACAGACCACCTCGATCGCCGGGCATTCCTGTTTTCCATCCCGGTACCGGTTCGCATTGTGCCGGGCTGTGGCTGCGAGGTCTCGCGCGAACTCCACGCCAACAATGCGCCGGAATGGGTAATCCGAGGCAAGCAGCAAAGTCAGCCCCTTCCCACACCCGTAGTCCAGAAACGTGTACTCGCGGTAGGGAATACCCAAATCCCCAATGAGGGCATGAAACTGTTCCGGCCGCGACGCCTTGTAGTAGTGACCGTAGATATAGTTGCTGCTTTCAATATTCATCGACGCAATCCGGACGATTCCGCTGGTATCGACCCCATGCTCGCGGTCGAAGTTGCTCCGCTCGTCACGCTTCCACCGCCACGGCAGAAATCCGGCAAAGGAAACCTGGACAAGCCGTGCTGCCGCCGGCATCCCATCGCGGCGCCAAACCTCGGCGGTGCGCCGTACCAGGCGGGCGGCAGTATAGGCCTTCTGCCGGAGAATTTGTTGCGGCTTCATGCCACCCTTTCCCCGTAGAGCGCCTGCGTCTGGTCGAAGCCCGGATTGTGCGTTTCGTCCGCGGGAAGGAGGCAAACCACGGCCCGGAACTTCGAGTTCAATCCCCGTGGGATCGCAACGACGCTCTCTAGCGTTACCGCGACATCCCCCATGCGGCTTCGCACCCGTTCGGCAATCGTTGCCGCCATAGCCGGCGTAAAATTCTCGGCCGGCACGTACCTCACTCGAATCGAATGCACTGTTTCCTGCACGATCTGTGCCTCCTTCAGAGCCAGATCCGCGTCGAAGACAATTTCCATTGCCGAAGGACTGATCCGCCGCCCGTCTGCGGTAATCAGCATGTCGCTGATCCGTCCGTCGATATCGGCCACCACCGGCAGCGTCCGGCCACAGGGGCAGGAGCTTTCGGTGTCGAAAGAAGCCCGATCTCCGATTCGGTAGCGCACTAATGGCATATCGGCATTCAGAAACCCGGTTGAGAGAAGATCTCCGGCCTGATGACCGGCGTCGTTCGTCGAAACATCCGCCAGCTCAATTTCACCCGCCTCCGGCCAAAGGTGCAGCCGGCCATGCTCGCATTCCGATGCCGCCGCCACCATCTCGCACATGCCGTACGTCTCGCGAGCCGGGCAGTTGAACGCGTGTCCGATGACCTCCCGCTGGCGCAGCGTCAAGGGCTCGGCGCTCGAGATCACCACTTTTAGCCCCAGTCCGCCGATCCCTCCATCCAGCGCCGCGCGCGCCAGAGTGGCCAGCGAAGAGCTATGACCCCACAGGTAGCGGATTCGATGCGTCCGGATCGCTTCGAGAAAGTAAGGCGCATTCGCAAGCGAAACGTGATACGCGGATAAATAGAGCTGGTTGAGGCCTCCGTTCCAGACCCAGAAAGGTGGTTTTTGTTGTGCCGCCGGCGCCACCAATTGCGCGCCAAGCAATGCCCAGGCGTCATGCCGCGTGACGCCATTCCACCTTCGGAACCGCGCCTCGCACAACGCATACCAGGCGCGCGTTGCTTCCCGGCCGAACCAGAGTTGTACCGGCTGTCCGGTCGTTCCACTCGTTGTCTCCGTACGCAGCCCGCCCGGATGCCCGTCCCGGAGAAAGGCGTGCGGCTGCTTCCGCAAAGTATCTTTTTCGAGGACCGGCCAGTTTCCGAGTACATCCCATGGCGCTCGGTCGCCGCGCCGGCGCCGTTCCGTCCAGTAGGCCCGGTAGTATGGCACCTCACGAGCCGCCCGGTCGAGAACCACTGCCAGTTTTTCCTCGCGAAATGCCTTCCATCGCGATTTGGGCCACCGCTCCCGCTCAATTGCTTCGTCCACCAGCGTGCTTGCGTTTCCGCCATATCGATGGTGCCGAAGGAGGTAGCCGTGCGCGGTGGCTAAAGTGCGCCGTGCCGCCGGAAATCGGTTATACAACGCAAGACCCCAATTGCCCATACGCGATTTTCGCCATGCCGACGAAGGGCGATCAAGAACCGGAAATACCAATTGGTTAGTAATCTTTTGAGAAAGTTCTAGAACTGCTTGGCCCAGCAGAAGGCGGTGCTAGGCCGCTTTCTCGTGTGAATGCTTGAGCCAGCTTGCAAACGCGCGCAAGCCCGCGCGAAGCGGCGTTCGTGGTTCATATTGGAAGCGGCTGCGCGCCTTGGAGATATCGCCCCAGGTCTGCGGCACATCTCCGGGCTGCTCCGGCAGCCATTCGATTTTGGCCGGGACGCCCAGAGCGTCTTCGAGTTCTTGGATCAGCTCGATCAACGGTACGGTCCGTTCGTTGCTGAGATTGATGGCGTCAAATCCCGGCTCCCGGTCTTGAAGCGCCGCCCGGAACCCGGCCACGATATCGCCCACGTAGGTATAGTCGCGGCGCGTGGACCCATCGCCATAAACAGGCACCGGCCTGCCAGCAAGCATCAGTCTTGCGAATTTGTGAATCGCCAGGTCCGGCCGCTGCCGGGGACCGTAGACGGTGAACAGACGCAGCGCCAGAAACCGAATTCCGTAGAGATGGCTGTATACATGTCCCATCATCTCTCCGCTGACCTTTGTTGCCGCATAGGGACTAATGGGCCGCGACACAGACGTCTCGCGCCAGGGAACCTCCGGCTGAGTCCCGTAAACGCTCGACGAAGACGCGAACAGAAACTGCTCCACGCCCCACTGACGCGCCAGGTCAAGCAGATTCTGCGTGCCGGCAACATTCGTTTCCTGATAGGCCGCCGGCTCTTCGATCGAAGGGCGAACACCCGCCTTGGCGGCCAGATGCACAATCGCGTCAAAACGTGCTCCAGGCTCGAAGGCATGCGCAAGCACCGTCCTGTCGCGCAGGTCTGCTTCGACCAGACGATAGCGCGGATGAGCCAAGGCGGACGCAATGTTTTCGAGCTTCACCTGCCGTGGATAGAAGTTGTCGAAGTTGTCGAAAAAATGGGTTTGTTAAGAAAAGCTGTCCCAACTCTTCCTATATTTTTTGCAGTAATTTTTTGCTTGTTCAATACAATCCTACCCGGCACAGGTTTGTATAGTATAATCATCTAGAAATACTAAATATTCTAGAAATTTTAACTTTGTATAACTAGGAACAATCATGGGAGCCATCAGTTTGTTGTGCTGTGGAAAATGTAGACACGAGAAAGCTTCCACTGGAATCAAATACGGATTAATTGCGGCAGCATTACAGATTGTCACTGCTTTATTCATTGTGGGTTGGATTTATAGTATATATTATGGAGTCAACATGATTAATGATGCCAGTAAGATATTACCTTTCTCCACGTTTCTTTTAATCATTAAAGTTTAATGCCAATAAACATTTTTTTTTTGT
>CAYTVP010000293.1:0-5789 GCA_964441675.1 uncultured Solibacteraceae bacterium
CGACAGCGTATAATGGGGAAACTCTTGTTCGCAGGATGAAGAAGTCTTCTCAAAAGACCAGTCCGGTTTCCACCAGCCAAAAAGTAGAGAACTTCATTCGTAGCGCCATCTACGAAGGGCGGTTGAAACCTCGGGAGCGCATCATCGAAGACGATATTGCGCGCCAACTCGGATGCAGTCGAGGACCGCTTCGGGAAGCGGTATTGCGGTTGGAACGGGACGGTCTGATCGTCATCACTCCGCGGCGCGGTACTTTCATTCGTGACATCTCTCCGGAGGAAGTCGAGGTTCTTTTCAGCATCCGGGGTAAGCTGGAGGGCCTTTGTGTTCGATATATGCGCGAACAGATGACTCCAGAGAAGCGCCTTGCGATCGAGAAGGCTCTGCAGGCGATGAAGGATGCCGCCGAAGCTGGCGACGAAGAGCGCTTCCTGCAGTGCGACATGAAGCTTCATCGAACAATCTGGAAGCTCTCGGGAAAACAGCAGCTGTATCAAACGTTGAACTACGTGATGAATCCGCTGTTCTTCATGATCGCCCGGGCTTATTCACCGAAGGTCAATCCAGTTGACGTGGCCTTCGCGAGTCACGAAAAATACGTCCAGACGATTCTGAGCGTGCCCATCGCCCGAGTAGAGCGCGAGGTAGAGAAGTACTTCGGTGGAATCTATCGGAACCTCAATAAAACGGTCTTTCATCGTCCGATTCCATTAACTCAGGACCTTGACCTGGACGAAGACGAGAACGACGAAACGAACGGCGAGATCTCCCGGCCTTTGGCGCGAGCCTAAACTGGCGGCGTTCGGCCCTCTACGGCATCGCAACAATACGAACGAAGAGCCCTGTGGTGTCGCCATAGTGCGTTCTGTTCTTGCCATAGCCACAGGCGAATGTAACTGTGTCTTCCGCCTTCAACGGGATTCGGCCGGAATAGCGGGCTGTCGGGTTCGCTCCCTCTATCTTGTGGAAAGAAGGATCGCCACCATACCCTTCTATCTCCGCGTCGAATAGCGGAGTCGCGTTGTGTAGCACGTGCACATCGGTTGAGGAAAGACCGAAGTGGATGCCCGAGAATTGCGCGATGATTTCGTACGTCCCGCTGTGAGGAGCGGTAAAGCGGATCAAGCTGTATTGGCCGCTATTACTAGCCTCCATTGCTACTTCACCGGCTCTTGCCGCCCACCCATTGCTGGAACCATACTGAGTTTCCCGCGTTGGATTGTAGGCGATGTATGGATAGTAGCCCGGCCCCGGCTTGTCTGTAGTTTCCGGATGCCAAAAGCTAATCTTGCCCGCCATCGCAGAGTAAGTAACTTCACGAAACTGCGAAGGATCAAGTGACCGTGTTGCCGAATAGCCGTACTGCCAAACGCCATTCCGGCTTGTTTTGGTCGAAAAATCGGAGGAGAGATCGAAGGTAGTGGCCGCCGCAGCTAAGAGGCAAACTCCCAATAACGTACAGGCGTTCGCATTCATATCCCGGTTAGACGCCGCTTAGAACCGTATCCACTCGCGGATGGCTTTCGACGCCATTCGAAAGGCGTGAATCTTAGGAGAGTAATTGGAGCGGGCGAGGCTTCGTGACCAAACAAAGGGCTGGTGTCTCCATTCAGCGAGCATGCCGTCGTCTCCTTCCTTAATCGCTACGCACAATCTCTGTGTGAAATCGGTAACTCGCCAGCCCGGCGACTCCCGGAGGAACTTGGCGATCACCTCGCAAGTCCAGATGTGAAGGTCGTCGATGATCAACAGGCCGCCGGTCTTTAACGCGCGGGCGGCATAAAAAAAGTCAACAAAGGCGATTGGGAAGTTGTGAGTGCCGTCGATTAGCGCGATGTCATAGCTCGCGATCTCGAGGGAGGGGACGATCTCCTGCGACGGCGCGATCGTGAATTCGACCGTGTCCGTGGAAATGCCCTGTTCCCGGCAGAACGATTGAATTCGTTCCACTAGCTCGGAATCCGGCACAATACAGCGGTGATTTGCCCCATGCATAGCAAACAGCACTGTGCTTAATCCTGCTCCGGTCTCGACCGTGCGCATGCCGCTGGTAATCTTTGCGTCGAGAAGATCGATCGTGTAATTGTCGATCCTCCAACTGGATATCAGTTCCGAGCCGAGTTTGTGAAATCGCGGTGGATGCTTCTTGAGCTGCTCAATTACGACCATCCTGACGTCTCCTTTAGCGGAACGATGAGAGGAGTCTCTGCGATGCGATCCGTATGCATGCTAACACGCGCTCCGCGCATTTGCGCCGCTTTTGAACAGACGCCCTGGGCGCTGCTCCGTTAAGCTTAGAAGAGTAGGCTGGGCATGTCCCGCCTATCTACTGTCTTTGCCGGAAAGAAGCGTTGAATGCACGTTAGAATCCTTGCGGTCTTGCTGGCTAGCACCACCATAGAGACCGCGGCTGCAGCGGGTAAGGCGGACCTGGACCAGCAGTTTGAACAGACCATCCGGCCTTTCATGACAAAGTACTGCGTCGGCTGCCACAGCGGTAAGACACCGGCAGCGCAATTTGATTTGAAGGCATACCATTCCCTCGATGCGGTCACCAAGGAGTATCCGCGCTGGGCGCTGGTCGTCGAGCGGCTGATCGCAAGGGACATGCCCCCGAAGCCCATGCAGCCGCCCCCGGAAGCCGAAAGCCGGCAGATCATCGATTGGTTTCACGCTGTACGGGCTGCCGAGATCAGGAAGTTGGCAGGCGATCCGGGACTTGTGCCCGCTCGCCGGTTAAATAACGCCGAGTACAACTATACGATCCGCGATCTGACAGGTCACGACATGCAGATCACTCGCGAGTTTCCTATCGATCCGGCCAATCCCGCTGGATTTGACAACTCGGCGGAATCGTTGACCATGTCTCCCGCGCTGCTGACAAAGTACCTTCAGGCTGCGCGGGAGATCGCGAACCGTCTGGTGTTCTCGCCGGATTCTCTCGATTTCGCACCCCATCCGATGCTGGTGGAGACCGATCGCGAGAAGTATTCCGTACAGCGCATCATGGATTTCTATAACAGGCAGCCAACCGACCTCGCCGCGTATTTTGAAGCGGCATGGCGCTACCGGTATCGCTCAGCCCTGGGAAAGCCGCGCGCTACGTTGAGTTCGATTGCGGCCGAATCTGAGATCAGCCCGAGGTATTTTCGGATGGTCTGGGGAATACTCCACGAGCGGGGCGCGATCGGTCCGATTCTTAAGCTTCAGCGGATGTGGCGCGCGCTGCCGGCGCCTGCGGCACCACAGTCGCAGGAACTTCCAGCGAAATTTGTCGAGATGCGGGAATTCGTAACTCGAATCCGGAATCACACCGCGATGCAATTCGCGGCCCCCGTGGTGAAGGGTTTGCCGGCTGGTTCGCAGCCGCTGCTCCATTGGAAGAACCGCGAGTTTGCGCTCCACCGACGGGCAAGCGATCCGAAGGCGCTTCGGAACGATACGGACCCGCCGCCGGAGCTACCCGATATCCCCAAGTATCCCGGGCTTCATCGGGAAGCTGCGCCACGGTGGGCGGCACTGATGGCGAACGCACGCGCGACGGATCCGGATCTGATTGTTCCCGCGGGCGAACGCGAACGCTACGAGGCGGCGTTTGCTCGGTTCGCGGACGTATTTCCCGATCGATTTGTCGTAACCGAGCGCGGCCGCTATTTCCCGGATAATTCGCAGGACAAGGGCCGGTTGCTGAGCGCCGGCTACCACAGCGTGTTGGGATTCTTCCGCGACGATACTCCCTTGATGGAGCTGATTCTGGACGAGAAGGGACGGAAGGAAATCGACAGGCTCTGGACGGAGTTCGATTACATTGCAAACTTTACCGCGCGTACATGGGTCCAGTATTACTTCAATCAGAGCGGCGAAGTGCAGGGTCGCGGCGCTGAGTCGGGCACTGCGCGGCCAGTGGGCCGTGAGATTACCGATTCGCAAGTTGTTACATCAATGCGTGACGCTTACGTCGCAAAGACCGCAGCGGACCCTTCGAACGATCCGATCGCTGCGACCGCCATTCGTGAGCACTTTGACGGCATCAATGCCACGCTTCGCTCGCTCGAGAAGATGCGCGCTGAGGCGGAATCGAAGCATCTTCCGCTTCTCGTCCGCTTCGCCGCCCGCGCCTATCGCCGTCCTCTTACTAAATCGGAGGAAGGCGATCTACTGGCAAACTATCGAAAGCTTCGCAGTAAGAGCCAGCTATCGCATGAAGACGCACTTCGTGAATGCGTGGCGGGCGTGCTGATGTCGCCGGATTTCCTATACCGGATAGACCTCCAGACCTCTTCCACCGGCGGCGTTCCGCAGGTGTTGCACAACGTTGCGGCGAACGCTGATGATGGCGTCCCGCCGCGTCAACCCTTATCCCCGTATGCTCTGGCAAGCAGGCTGAGTTATTTCCTGTGGGCCAGCATGCCCGACGAAGAATTGATGCGTCACGCCGCCGCGGGAGATCTGAGCAAGCCGGCCGTGTTGGCCGCCCAGACTCGCCGGATGTTGAAAGACAAGCGGGCTCGAGGGCTTGCCACTGAATTTACGGGCAACTGGCTGGGCTTCCGGCATTTCGAGAAGAACAACTCCGTCGATCGCGAGCGTTTTCCCGCGTTCAACGACGAGCTTCGCGAAGCCATGTTCCTCGAACCGGTACGGTTTCTCGAAGACACGCTTTCGCACAATGGGTCCATTCTGAATCTCCTCTACGGCAACTATACTTTCGTCAACCCGGTCCTGGCCCGCCACTACGGTATCCCCGGCATAGAGGGCGGCATGGACAAAGGCACAGACAAATGGGTTCGCGTCGAAGATGCCAAGCGGTATGGACGGGGCGGGCTGCTGCCGATGGCGGTCTTTCTCACGCAGAACTCGCCGGGTCTCCGAACCAGCCCCGTGAAACGCGGCAACTGGGTGGTGCAGCGGGTTCTGGGGGAGGTGGTTCCGCCACCCCCGCCGGTCGTACCGGAACTGCCGAGTGATGAGTCCAAGACAGAGCTCCCGGTACGCGATATGCTGGCCAAACATAGGGAAAACGAATTGTGTGCCGCATGCCATGCCCGTATCGACTCCTTCGGGCTTCCGTTCGAAGGTTATGGACCCGTGGGTGATATGAGAACTAAGGACCTTGCCGGCCGGTTGATCGATACCGACGTCACATATCCCGGCGGCACGACCGGTTCCGGCGTGTCCGGCTTACAGGCGTTCATCCACGAACACAGGCAAAGCGATTTCGTGGCGAATATTAGCCGCAAGCTGCTTAGCTATGCGTTGAACCGTTCGCTACAGTTGTCGGATGAGCCGGTGGTCGAACGAATGCAGGCTCGCGCGGCAGCGGATGGATACCGGGCGGCATCGCTGATCGAGACGATCGTCACCAGTTCCCAATTCTTAAATCAACGAGTACCGGCGCCGGCGGCTGTCGTAGCTGGGTCACAATCGAAAAAGGCGAAATGATGAAGCGAGTTAGCAAGAAATCAGGTTTGAAGATATCCCGCCGCACCGTGCTTCGCGGCGCAGGATGTACCATGGCGCTGCCCTGGCTCGAGTCGATGCATGCTCTCGCCGATACGCCTGCCGCCTCAGCATTTCCCAAGAGATTCGGCGTCGTGTTTTTGGGGAACGGCATTAACGAGAATCATTGGAGCGCTGAAGGCCAGGGCGCTGCAATGAAGCTCAGCAAGACGCTGACCCCGCTTGAACCGTTGAAACACAAGATCAATGTAATTGACGGGCTGTACGTCAAGGCTCTGACGGGGCAGGGCATCCATCCCGGCCAGACGGGGAGCTTGCTATCGGGCGCC
>CAYTVP010000294.1:0-5769 GCA_964441675.1 uncultured Solibacteraceae bacterium
CAATCAAAGTGACGGAAAAACACTATGCTCCCTGGGTCAGTCACGCCAGGAACAGCTTGAGCGGGCGGTCGCCATGGCACTGGCAAACGAAACGAACCACACGTATTGCACACGCGACATCACGCATTGAGGTGAGAAACGGCTCTAAATGATGGCAGCTATTATCCTAAAGGACTTGGTGACCCGGGCGGGACTCGAACCCGCGACCCTCTGATTAAAAGTCAGATGCTCTACCAACTGAGCTACCGGGTCAAGCCTCTAGAGAGGATTTGCAAGTTGCCAGACTTTTCTGTGCGCCAGTTTGCGTCCCCATTACACCGACGCCCGTGGCGCCAGGCACTGGGACAACATACACCAGAAAGCCACTCTCCTCATACTATCAGCCCTTTTTCGCGCTTCGCCTTCTTTTTCGGTCCTGGGGGACGATTGTCATATTTGGAACGGGAGCGGCAAAGCGCCTGCAAGCGTTGTCCCGAGTAGGGTGAATTATACGCTAAGTTATTGCGATAAAGGTCAACATTTTGGTAACCTAGCGGCTTAAGTGATCGTCGAGCCACTCCGGTGGACCATCCCCTATTAAGACTGAATGGAACAAACGCTACAAGACCTCGCTGATCTTGTGTTCGCGGCCCTCCCGACCACGCTCCTGGTCGTCATTCTTTGGCTTTTCCTGAAGGCGGTTCTGATTAATCCCCTGCTGAAGGTGATGGCGGAACGGGATGCGGCGACCAAGGGTGCCATCGAGCAGGCGAATGCCGCGCTGCGCCGGGCCGAAGAGAGAGCTGCCGAGCACGAGTCTGCTCTCCGGGCAGCGCGGGGAGAGATATTACGGGCTCAGGATGCCGAACGGCAAAAGCTGCGGCACGAGCAGGCGGAAGCATTGGCGGCCGCGCGGGCTCGCAGCGCCGAAATGCTGGAGAACGCGCGCAAGGAAATTTCCGATCAAGCCGATTCTGCAAAGGCTACGCTGGCGAAAGACAGCGAGCGTCTTGCGGGTGAGATTGCTGCCGCGGTTCTGCGGAGGGGCCGGAATTGAAGCAGGCCGTTGTTTTCCTGGTATTCGCGCTGACGGCGTTCGGCGCGGAAGAAGCGCATGGGGACGCTGGCATACTGACGTCGAAGTGGATTCACTTCGGGCTGCTTTTGGTGCTTGTCGTCCTTCTGTGGAGGAAGTTCGCTTCGCCGGCTATTCAAGCTCGCAGCGTACAGATCAATGGTGAGCTGGTAGAGGCTCGGCGGCAGAAGGCGGAATCCGATTCCCGGGTGGCGGCAATCGAATCGCGGCTGGGGAATCTCGAAACCGAGATTGCGGCATTCCGTGCCGAGTCGCAGAAAATGATCGAGGCCGAGGGCGCCAAGATCCGCCGGGAGACGACGGATCTCACCGCGCGAGTATTTGTGCGAGGAGAGTCCGAAATTGCATCACTCACCAAGGCGGCAACTGCGGAGGTAAAAGCGGAAGCGGCGCGGCAGGCGCTGCGGCTGGCGGAGCAGCGCATTGCCCACGGCGTGACGCCGGAAGTGCACTCCGCGCTGATCAACGGATTCTTCGACGATCTCAGAAAGGCCAGGGTCTAGCGGAATGTCGCTGGCAGTTGCTACACGATACGCGCAGGCTCTCGCCGACATTGCCTTCGATCCGGAGCCGAAGATTTCCCCGGCCGATCTCGAGCGGCAGGTCAGTGAATTCCTGGAGGAATACAAAGCGTCGCTGCCGCTTCGCGAGGTGCTGGCTTCTCCCGCGGTGGCGGCTTCGAAGAAGCGCGCCGTCATTGATCGTATTGGGCAACAGTTAAGCTTTTCCAAGATTGCTACGAACTTTTTGTATGTCGTAATAGATCACCATCGTGCGCCTATGTTGCGCTTGATTGTGGACGCTTTCGGACGCGAGATCGACCGCCGCGGCGGTATCGAGCGAGCCGAAGTTATTTCGGCAGTGGAACTGAACGATCAGCAGAAGGCGCAATTCGAGGAGCGCGCTGCTGAAATGACGGGGAAAAAGGTTCGCTGCACCTTTATTGTCGACCCCAGCGTGCTTGGTGGTGCAGTGCTGAAGGTCGGCTCAAAAGTCTACGACGGCTCCGTGCGGGCGCGGCTCCACGAGATCGGTGCTAAGCTCGCCGCTAGCGTATAAGAGGAATTCAAAAATAGATGGCACAGATACAGGCGGATGAGATCGCGCGTCTGCTGCGCGAGGAAATCGAAAACTACGATCAAGCGGTGAATGTCGCTGAAACGGGCAGCGTCATTTCCGTCGGCGACGGCATTGCTCGCATCCACGGGCTGGAGCGCGTGATGGCGGGAGAGTTGATCGAGTTTCCCCAAGGCGTTTCCGGACTTGCGCTGAACCTGGAAGAAGAACAAGTCGGCGCGGTGCTGATGGGCGAGTCGAGTTTAATTAAGGAAGGCGACCAGGTTCGACGCTCGGGCCGCATCATGTCGGTTCCCGTCGGTAAGGCCTTGGTAGGCCGAGTAGTGAACGCGCTCGGCGAACCAATCGACGATAAGGGGCCGATCGACACGACGGAGTTCAGCGCGATTGAGCGTTTAGCTCCCGGTGTTGTCGAACGCCAGCCGGTAAAGCAGCCGATGCAGACCGGCCTGAAGGCAATCGATTCGATGATTCCCATCGGGCGCGGCCAGCGCGAGTTGATCATTGGCGACCGCCAGACCGGCAAAACCGCGGTCGCGCTCGATACCATCATCAACCAGAAGGGTGGCGACATGATCTGTATCTATGTCGCGGTGGGACAGAAGCGTTCGACGGTTGCGCAGGTGGTAAAGACGCTCGAAGACTACGGCGCAATGGAGTACACGATCGTCGTTGCCGCCACAGCTTCCGATCCCGCTCCGATGCAATATCTCGCTCCGTTTGCCGGCTGCGCTATGGGTGAGTATTTCCGGGATCGCGGTGGCCACGTGCTTTGTGTCTATGACGATTTATCGAAGCATGCGGCGGCATATCGCGAGATATCCCTGCTGTTGCGGCGCCCACCCGGGCGCGAGGCATTTCCCGGAGATGTGTTCTATCTCCATAGCCGCCTGCTGGAGCGTGCCGCAAAGCTCAGCGACGCCAAGGGCGGCGGATCGCTGACCGCGCTGCCGTTTATCGAAACACAGGCCGGCGACGTCAGCGCGTACATTCCGACGAATGTCATCTCGATTACCGACGGCCAGATCTTCCTGGAGGCAGACCTGTTCAACTCGAACGTCCGGCCGGCCGTGAACGTCGGAATCTCGGTGAGCCGCGTCGGTGGCAACGCTCAGATCAAAGCCATGCGGCAGGTGGCCGGTTCGCTCCGGTTGGACTTGGCGCAATATCGCGCCCTTGCGGCGTTCGCCCAGTTGGGAAGCGATCTCGACAAAGCGTCTCAGCAGCAGTTGACCCGCGGCAGCCGCCTAACGGAATTGTTGAAGCAGCCCCAGTTTGAACCGATGCCCGTCGAGAAACAGGTCGCCACGATCTTCGCCGGCGTCAATGGATACCTTGACGATCTGGCGATCGAGCAGGTTCGCCCGTTCGAGTCCGGATTTCTGAACTACCTGGACAGCGGTCAACCACAATTGCTCGCCGATCTTCGCGAGAAGAAGGAAATCACCGACGATGTCAAGACCCGGTTGAAGGCCTCGCTCGACGAGTTTAAGAAGCGGTTCGTCGAAGAATACCGGAAGTAGCGAATGCCCTCGCTTATCGATTTTCGCCGGCGTATACGCTCGGTGAAGAGGACGCAGCAGATCACCAAAGCCATGAAGATGGTGTCAGCTGCGCGGCTTCGCCGGGCACAGGATCGCGTTATCTCCGCGCGGCCCTATAGTAATTCGCTGCTCCAAATGTTGAGGAACGTGGCTGCTGCCGCGTCAGCCGAGCAAGCCGAGCGCTTCATTCCGCTGCTTGAAGTGCGCGAGGAGAAGCGAATTTTGCTGATCGTGGTCACCTCCGACCGCGGTCTGGCGGGTGCGTTCAATATGAACGTCATCAAGGAAGCGGTCCGTTTTCTGCAGTCCAATTCCACCGTCGAAGTGAAAATCGAAACGATTGGCCGGAAAGGCCGCGATTTCTTCAAGCGGCGCGGCAAGATTGCCGGCGAGCATATTGGCGTCGTAGAAAAAGCTACCTTCGCCGACGCACAGCGCATTTCCCGCTTGATTATTGATCGCTATGCCAATGCTGAGATCGATGCGGTGTATTTCGTCGGCAACGAATTCAAGAACGTCATTTCGCAGCGCGTCAGGGTTGTGAAGCTGCTGCCCATCAGTGTTCCCGAACATCACGAACCTAGGCAGTACCTGATCGAAGGCGATCCTTTCGACCTGCTCAATTCGCTTCTGCCCCGCTACGTCGAATTGCTACTGCTGCGCGTACTGCTGGAGTCGGCCGCCGGCGAACACGCCGCGCGTATGGTTGCCATGGAGGCAGCCTCCAAGAATGCATCGGAAGTTATCGATAAGCTGACTTTGCGTATGAATCGCGTGCGGCAGGCCAGTATTACCACTGAGATTATTGAAGTTGTCAGCGGCGCGCAGAGCGCCGAATAGAGGTTATTTTTTACTATGTCCACACCGACGAACAACCATGTAGGCCGCGTGATCCAGGTTGCCGGTCCCGCCGTCGACATACAGTTCGAAGAAAACCAGCTGCCTGTTATCCGTACGGCGATTCACATTACGAGTGAAGGCTTCGAAACGCCGCTGCCGATCGACGTAATCTGTGAAGTCGCCCAGCATATCGGCGAGGGCCGGGTCCGAACAATCGCCCTGCAGCCGACCGAAGGCATGGTGCGGGGAATGAAGGCGCAAAGTCTCGGCGCCCCGGTCTCGGTGCCGGTGGGAAGGGAAACGCTCGGCCGGGTACTGAACGTCATTGGCGAGCCAATTGATGAAATGGGTCCTGTAAATGCCAAGTTGAGATACCCCATTCATCGGCCCGCGCCGTCATTTGACGAGCAGTCGACCGAGCTGGAGATGTTCGAGACCGGCATCAAAGTCATTGATCTTATCGAGCCCTATCTGAAAGGCGGAAAGATTGGCTTGTTCGGGGGCGCCGGCGTCGGTAAAACCGTCATCATCCAGGAATTGATCAACAACCTCGCGAAAGCCCACGGCGGCGTCTCGGTGTTTGCCGGGGTCGGTGAGCGTACTCGCGAAGGAAACGATCTCTGGCTCGAGTTCCAGGAATCGGGCGTTATCGATCCTAAGGATTACACCAAGTCGAAAGCGGCCCTAATTTACGGCCAGATGACTGAGCCTCCCGGGGCGCGTCTCCGCGTAGGTTTGACGGGGCTGACCGTGGCAGAATACTTCCGCGACGAAGAAGGTCAGGACGTTCTCCTGTTCATCGACAACGTCTTTCGGTTTACACAGGCAGGTTCGGAAGTTTCGGCGCTGCTTGGCCGTATGCCGTCCGCAGTCGGATACCAGCCGAATCTTGCTACTGAAATGGGTGAAATGCAGGAGCGCATTACGTCCACTCGGAAGGGATCCATCACCTCCGTCCAGGCGATTTATGTGCCGGCCGACGACTACACCGATCCGGCCCCGGCAACCGCATTTGCCCACCTCGACGCCACCACCAACCTCTCGCGCGAAATCGCGTCTCTCGGTATCTATCCGGCTGTCGATCCCTTGGCGTCCACTTCGCGAATTCTCGATCCGCGTATCTTGGGCGAAGAGCATTACAACGTCGCCCAGCAGGTAAAGAGCATTCTGCAGCGCTACAAGGACCTGCAGGACATCATCGCCATTCTCGGTATGGACGAGCTATCGGAAGAA
>CAYTVP010000295.1:0-5761 GCA_964441675.1 uncultured Solibacteraceae bacterium
GTGGGATAGCATCATGCAGATTGAAAAGCCGTCTGTAAAGCTCCCGATCTCGACAGCCCTCTGGCACTGGGCTCGCGCTATGGCCCTCACCGGCCAGGGAAAAGATGCTGTTGAAGAACAGTCGGCATTCCAGTCAGCCGCCGCTAAAGTACCGGCCGAGGCCATGTGGCTGAATAGCCACGCCAGCACGGTTCTAAAGATCGCTGGAGAGACGCTCTCTGCTCGCTTGGCCAAAACCGACACGGCCCGTCTACGCCACTGGCGCGCCGCAATCGCCGCGCAGGATTCGCTCGCCTATGATGAGCCACCAGACTGGTACTATCCGGTCCGCCAATCTTACGGTGCCGCGCTGCTGAAAGCCGGTCAGGCCAAGGCAGCCGAAGCGGTCTTCCGTGAAGCGATGAAGCACTCCCGCCGCGATGGCCGGATTCTTTACGGCTTGATGGAAAGCCTGAAAGCACAGGGTAAGGATGAGGCTGCATCCATGGTGGAGCGTGAGTACCAGGATGCGTGGCGGAAGGCAGATACGAGCATCACTCTTGATCGTCTGTAGGGATGTCCGCGGCAGACCGTAGACGGCGCGATCGGCGCCAGGAGATGGCGGTGAGAGCAGCCCAGGAAACGGATGCCACAATCCCGAACGCCATGGGAGACTTGTACGCCAGAAACGCCGCGCCGGACCAGAGCGCAGCCCCGGTGGCAAACTCCGGTCCGGCGATCGAGCTCGCTAGCACAATCGCCAGCAGGTTCTCCTCCAGCAGCACGGGAGGCGCAAGAAATACGACGCCTCCCAGATACGTTGCCAACCAGAACAGATGCCACCCGTCGAGTTTGAAGCGCCTTCCCAGCCGGGACTCTAAATAAACGTCTTTCCAGGTCAACAGCCGAAACGGCAGTTTCACTTGGTTTGATGCAGGTCGTAGAACTGGTCTAGCGCCTGTCCCTGCTGATCGCACTCGGCGCAGGGCGGAGCCTTGATGGAATCCATATAGTCTCTCTGAAGCTCGGAAGGCTTTCTCTCCGCTGCTTGCGCCGTCCCGGTGAAGAGCGATTCATCGGGCTCTCCGCGCTGAAATTCAATCGTCTCCCGCAGAGAAACGCCCAAGTCTCTGCCGGAGGCGTCCTTCGCATGGATAACCGACTTCACGGAGAAACAGTCCAGTTCGGGGATGACCCAGTTGCGGATGTGCAGGACCAGATTGTTACGTGGCGGATCGGGCGGCGTATCGACAATAATGGCCGACATTCCTTCGAAAACGTCATATCCCGCGACAACCTGCTTCCCGGTGATGCAGCCATTTTTTCTCAGCTTTTTACGCATATCCGCGCGCGCTAGAATTTGCCGCTGGTCGCTGAACCACGAAGACTTTCCGCCCAGCGGCCCCACAAGCACCGTCACTCGTCCGTCGGGATGCGTAATGCGTACAACTTTCTCGGAAACCGGCTTGTCCTTCATGGATTGCGCAAACAGCTCAGTGCCGTCCGATTTGAATGCAACAATACGCTCGCCCCGGACCTGCTCTTCCGGCGTCCCTGGATGAGCTACTTGTCGCATCTTGGCGGTAAAGGGCGCGCGCGGCATCACCGTCTGCGCATGGCTTTGTTGCAGGAATGTTTGGCCGAAGACGAGACCGATCGCCAAGGCCATCAGGCATACCATACCGGTCAAGTATGTTCGGCTCATTGGTCGGACCGGCTACAAAGGTAACAGATTATGGGTGACAGTTCGGCATCAGCAGCTTCGACAAAAACCCAAGACACCACGATCTATAGTGCTTTGGAAAGTAAGTGGCCTAAAGGCGAATCTTAGGCCTCAAGAAAATCAAAGGTGGAGAGTTGGAGGTCTTCTTCGGCGCACTCAAGATTGGCGCAATCAATCCACAGAAAATTCGGGCAACCGTCGGTCGCCCAGAAGTTTAACGAGCGACCACTTTGCCGTGAAGCCGGCTTTGTAGAAACTGTGCTGCTACGGGTACGCGTGCCTCTCGTTCCCAACCTGTTCACCTGAACGAAAGTGTTGAACAGCAACATTGCTAGCATTTCTTCGGATGTACTCAAGCCACGCTTGCGGAACACGTTTTAGGTGTTGATCGAAGAAAGCGCGCGTTGCTGACGTGATAGTGGCAAGTGTTTCCTCAGGCTTAACTCTCGGCGGATCCGAACGCAGCAGGTAGGTATCATCGAAGCTTCCGTGATCAGCTGGCCGTAAAAGCGTTAACCACCAGCCGTCCCCTCGCACGAGATCAAACGTCTTAGCACCGGCTCGGCTCGTCAGGCGAAGGTAATCCTCCTGGGTCATCTGCCGCTGGTTCAGTTCGGCAGCCGTCGGAGGCCTGGGAGTCTCTCGTTTCGGTTGAATCCAGAGAAACGGTTGGCGGATTGCAATTTCGCTGGTGAACGGGCCCGCTATCGACGCGCCATCCTGGTCGACACAAGCCCTCACATGAGTGCTCTTCTGACAGACTATAACGGCAGCCAGGCCTCCCATCGAGTGACCGAAGGCGCCTACTCTTTCGCGATCGATGCTCTGCGTGAGCCACGCCGCGGGGCGCCTCAACGCGTTTACGTTCAAGGAGTTGATGCAGCACAAACAATGCATCTTCCGCCCAAACACCATTGCGTTCACGTTGAAAGGCAAGCGCATCCAGGCCCGGCCTTTGTTGCGCCTCGCCCCAGCCCGACATATCTCGCGGAACTACAGCTCCGTCCGGACAGGCAAACGCCGAAACCTCGCCAGGTGGATTGATCGCCGCCACAATGTAGCCGTGACTGGCTAGATCGACAAGCTGGTATGAATACTTGAATGAGCCGTGCATCAAACCAGGAAGGAAAAGTAGCAAAGGGTATTTGTCGCGTGTCTGTTCTTGAGGTACCTCACTCGCAGCTACCCGCAGATCTGTAGCGGCAGCGTAGGGCATACCGAGCTCCGCTCGCAGTCTCTCGTCGCCCAAAACAGTCCGGAGCTTGTCGAGCCCGGGAACGTAAGGCGCAGAGGCGTCTTCCTGCGCCGCCGAAGTTTGTACGGGATAGAAAAATGACACGAGCACCGTTCGAGGGCGCTTATCGTCAACGTTGGCCTTTGCTTCAAGCCTCGAACCATCACTCCAGCACAACACTGTTCGGCCCACTTTGGACAGACCTGTGGGTCGTGGAATCTCTGCGTGTGCACAGAAAACAGCCAACAGAAGAGCAGCTGGATGGACTCCCAATGTTTTGTCCTTTGGGCGGATGATTCTCAGCCTGAGTTAAGCACGCTCGGCCGACCTCGTGGGACGACCCCGGATTGCCTGGTACCCACATCAGCGGGATATCCATGTACCCCGGTTTGCTTCGTTACCCATCAGTCGGCCCGCTCATATTTGCTTTAATCCTCTAACATCGGAGGGGACTCTTATCGATCAAACGGAAATCGGTCCGGCAGCCCCGATAGAGGGATCGATATTCCCGAACTTCTGAAAGTTCTTCCGGAATCGCGCAGCGAGTTCCTTAGCCGCCTGGTCGTAGGCTGCCGGGTCGGACCATTGACCGCGAGGGTCCAATAGCTCCGATGGAACGCCTGGACATTCCTTCGGCACCAGAATTCGGAATACCGGATGGGGTGTGGTTTCCACGTTGTCCAGCGCTCCCTGGATCGCGGCGTTCACCATCGCACGCGTGTACTTCAGATCCATGCGTTTCCCGGTGCCAAATGCGCCGCCGATCCAGCCGGTATTCACCAGATAGACAGCAGCGTTGTGTTTGTCTAATTTCTCGCCGAGCATCTGCGCGTAAACCTCGGGATGGCGGGGGAGAAACGGCGCGCCAAAGCATTCGCTGAATGCGGCCTCGGGTTCATTGCCAAGGCCGCGTTCCGTACCAGCCACCTTCGCCGTATAGCCCGAAAGAAAGTGATACATGGCCTGCTCTTTCGTCAGGCGCGAAATAGGCGGCAGCACACCGAATGCATCCGCGGTCAGAAACATGATGTGCGAGGGGTGGCCGCCGACACCAGGAATTACGGCATTCTCAATGAAGTCGATCGGATACGCCGCGCGTGTGTTCTCCGTATACTCGGCAGAATCGAAATCCAGCTTTCGGGTCTCCGGATCGATGACTACATTCTCAAGAACAGTGGAAAACCGGATCGCATTCCAGATCTCGGGTTCCTTCTCTTTCGAGAGACGAATACACTTCGCATAACAGCCGCCCTCGAAGTTGAATACACCTTCGTCGGACCAGCCGTGCTCGTCGTCGCCGATCAGGTTGCGCGCCGGGTCAGCCGAAAGAGTAGTCTTCCCTGTGCCCGACAATCCAAAGAATGCGGCGGTAGAACCATCCGGCCCCTGGTTAATCGAGCAGTGCATCGGCATCACGCCGCGATCCGGCAGAAGGTAATTCAGGATGGTGAAGATCGACTTCTTCATCTCGCCGGCATACGACGTTCCGCAAATCAGGATCGCCTTCCGCGCAAAGTTCACAACGATAGCCGTTCCGCTCCTGGTGCCGTCAGTAGCGGGATCAGCCTCCAAGTCCGGCGCGGAATAGATTGTGAATTCCGGCTCGAATGAAGCGAGCTGGCCGGGAGAGAGGCGAAGAAACAGATTCCGGCAGAAGAGCATGTGCCACGCGATGACACCGATAACGCGGATCGGCAACGTATAGCGCGGGTCTGCGCCAGCTTCGGCGTCCAGAACATAAACTTCCTTGCCCTCGTAATATTTTTGAACCTTGGCGAACAGCCGGTCGAAGTGTGCTGGCGTCATCGGTTGATTCACCGCGCCCCAGTTCACCGTTTTCTCCGTCCGCTCATCCTTGACGATGAATTTGTCCTTCGGAGACCGCCCGGTAAACTGACCAGTCCGGACCGTGAGCGCACCCTCTGCCGAAAGAATTCCCTCGCCTGCCAGGATTGCTCGTTCAATTAATTGTGAGGAGCCCAGATTTGCATGAATTCCCTTCAGATTGGTCAATCCCAGGGTTTCCAAGGGGCTGGTGGCCGAAGTCATAAATGGTTGAATCACCAAAGTTTATCCTGGGAGTATGAGATCGCTGTTCTTTGCTGTGCTGGTTATTGGCGCGCCAGCGGAACAGCTTTTTGCACAAGCGATCGAATTTGAACAAAACGGCTTGCGTTATCAAACCCTTACGAAAAATGGTTTGACCATCATGTTCACCACGCTGCCGACCCACGTACGGCCATACGAAATTCTCCAGGTGGCGATCTCCAACGGATCGGAGGTTTCCTGGACGGTGAAACCGGAGGATTTCGTTTTTCAGCGCGCAGATGGAACCTCAATAGCCCCGGATCCACCTCGTTCGGTAGTGGATCGAATGCTGACATCCAGCGGTCGCGGGGACGTGATCAAAATGGTCTCCACTTATGAGTTGGGACTTTACGGGCTCAGCCGGCTGAACTCCACGTCCGGCTACGAAAAGCGCCGCCAGAGTGCGCTTGCCGAAGTCAGCTCGGCGAAGCTAAAAGCGGCGGCGGCGGCATCCGCCGTCGTTTATGTGTCAACGAAGCTTCAACCCGGACAGTCGACGGATGGAGCATTGTTTTATGGAGTGGCAGGGAAGCCGCTCGGGAGCGGCAAGCTCGTAATACGGGCGGCGGGCGAAATATTCGAGTTCCATCGGGACCCGCCCGTGCCCGACGGCGGAAGCGCACGCTAGCCTAAAGAAAAGTTTGTCCCTGCCGATGAGTGCGAATGGTGCACTCCCATGGTAGATTCTGAAATCGGATACGGCTTGATTGTTCTTAATCGCAAGCTCGCTTTGGAGC
>CAYTVP010000296.1:0-5726 GCA_964441675.1 uncultured Solibacteraceae bacterium
TCGAGATGAATACAAGTATGTCCGGAGGACAGGTGACATACTTGTATTCATCTCGACGGGCACTTTCGACATATCGCTTTGCACGTCTATTGGAAGCGCGCTGAGACCGTGTCCGGCAATTTCCTTTACTAGCGCCCTGTTAGCGCCACTGCCCGTTTCCGCCCATACAAGAACCCAGAAAACCAGGTACCTGTCGCTATACGGCGTCGTGTCAAAATCCGTTTCCGCATACATCCAGTTTCGGCCGTTCGCAGCATCCGTCAGCGGCGGAATGGGCAGGAGAATGACGTCCTGCGATCCGCCGTTGTTCTTGCCGATCTTGAAAGGAGGTCCGGCGGGCGTGTTGTCTTGCGTATTGAACGGCATCCCGTAGAACTGGACATGGACAGAGCTGCCCTGCGGCAACTCCTTAAAACTGAAGTTGTACACGCGCGCCTGCAAGGTCAGCACAGTTCCGGCGTGAGTGAAGCTCAAATTCGGCCCGGTACCGAGCTGGCTGGGATCGATCGGCCCCGTCCTGGCGTTGGTAATGAAAAAGCCTTGCATCCACAAGGAAGCGCTGACCCATGGATTGTCCGGCTGATGTGGGTGGACGTCAAAACAGTCCTGCTGCGAATTACCTGCTCCTGATAGAAGGCAATTTGTCGGAAAGTTGGGCTGCGCGACTTCGGACGTATGATTCCACCTTGCCGGATGCGACAGGCCGATGTCCGGAAGATCACCGTATGCCTGACGCCAGAACCCCGCCGCGCTTGAGGAAACGATATCCGCAGTAAACGCACTTTGCAGGGCCCCGTAGCTGCTGATATCCCCGACGGGTGACTTACTGCTATCGACAATGTTCGCCGGCTTCTTTTTACCGAACACATAGGGCGAAAAAGAGTAGTTATATTCTGTCGGAGTGCGGAACGTGCTTGGCTTATGGAGGGTAAGTCCGGTGGACTTATCCAGGCTCTGCTGATTCGTTGTCTGGCTGCTGAATCCGAAACTGCCGGACACATCGAAACCATATCCACCTCCAATAGAGAAACCATCCAAGCCGATCGCCCCTTGAACCGAGAGAGATGCGTCGAATGAGTAGTTCTGGGTAAAGCTTGACGTGCTTCCGGAGTTTTCTCCGGAGGCCCAAGTGACCCCGGAAGATCCTGCCCCTCCACTAATTGAGAAAGTGACGGGCGAGGTGAGCAAATCGATTTCGGGAACCAAGGCCTGCAACTGATCCAGGCTTGCCGGATACGAGAACAGGTTTCCGTACTCCCAGGTGGGCTGATACCAAGGCGAGACTTGCTGCGTAGTGGATCCGTTGAGAATAGTATCCGGGGCGGAGTAGATCAAAGTGAGCGGCACTTTTTGCCAGTCGGAACAATTCGGAAGGGTCTTTGGGCAAACCTTTTGCCCGAGCACAGGATACGTCCAGACATTCAAGCGGGTATTGCTGTACCAGAAATTATCGCCGTTAGCCGAGTTCGATGAAACGTCATAGCTAACGCTGGAGTAGCTACCGTTCTCCTTGTCAGCTTCACCCTTGAAGTTCTGTGCCGCGGTAAACGACGCTTTTTCTTCCAGCCCGTCACCTGCGTCAACGTCGCCGATTGAAATTGTCTGGTTTACGGATTGAGTTGCCCCAACACCCCAACTGGTGCCCGAAGTATTAGTGGATTGGTGGCTGCCTTTTGTCTCCATGGCGTAGTTCGTCAGAAACGATCCCGGAAGGGCACTGATGTTGAGGACTGTTGGCGGACTGCCTTTCGAGGGAGCGATGTAGTCTACGTGGGATGGCGGTGCGGCAACGACCACAGAGGTTTGTATATTTTGATTCAGCGTGATTTTGGTGGGAGTCCCCAAAACCATGGATCGTCCTTGCGCGTCGCCCTGGATCATCGTCAGGTATGTCGAATTGGGGAACGGGCTGGGGACGGTGGACGTCTTGTCCGTGAACGTGAAGTCGGTGGCCAGCGTCAGAACGTGGATGTCCAGCGTGGTAGGACTATCGCAGTCCCCTCCAACGAGCGCAAGCTGGCGATCAAGACTGAGTTCGGTGTTGTTCGGATTGGCGGGATCCTTGACACGATAGTCAAAGTTGCCAACGGCAAAGCCAAACACACAGTCATAAGTGCTGAAGTCGTAGTTCGGATGAGCGGTCATCTTCAGCGTGGGATCGACTTTGAAAACCTTAAGGTATTTGTTGGCCGCGCCCTGCCGTCCTGCGTTCCCGTGCCAGGCAAAGAAAAAGACGAGGTAGTTATTGGGGTCCGTGCCAAATAGCCTTGCTGTCTGCAAGCCGATCAGACCGTCGACGCGGGGCCAGCTGCCGGTTTCGAAATGGTCGACTTCCTTCATATTGAGGTCGTCATCAATATCAATCGTTTTGATGATGGTCTGTGCAGAAACACTGTTACCATCGGGCGCGTAAGCAATCGCTAGTTGTTGGCGAGCATCAGCGCGAAACGCACCGGCCGTGATGGCCGCATGGTTAATGGGCGAGTCGGGCGTTCCTTGAGGGGTGCTCACAGTGTACGAGCCTGCCTGCGTGAAGGCCAGCGTCTTTGGGTCCACGGTGTAGATCGTGATCTGGATGCTACCGGAACTTGCTACTGGGCTGACGTATGCGAGATCCAGCTTGCCGTCGCCATTAAAATCCCCATGGGTCATGGCCATGCAGCGGTTGACCGCTGTCGAAGGTCCAAACGTCGGCGCGGACGGCTTTGTAGTGTCAGAGGCAGTAAGGAGCACAATATGCCCGTCCCCCTCGTTGGCTGGGGTCGTAGCGAGCACCAGATCATCGTAGCCATCGCCCGTGAAATCTTCGGCGAGGGCGCAGGGTGTTCCGGTTCGGGGCTTAAGGCCCGGGACTACAGCGGGCATGACGTCGGTACGGCGGTCGAGAACCACAGTGAGGTCCTCCGGATCGTTATGGAAGATCAGCGCCGGAATGTCCGTCGTGCTGTCCCACCAGCGGCCATAGACCAGGAGGGAACGCACGCCAGTGGGAACCACCGAGGTATTGGTGAGCGGATCGCCTTCCGGAGCGCTAAACGAGGAGTTCGTCGACTTATAGAAGTTGAACCCCATGTCGTGGAACCGCGTGTCGCCGCGCGGCGTTTCGCCGAACAAGACGATGTCGTCCACCTGCAGCAGAACTCGTCGTCCGTTTAAAATGTCGGCCTTATTGGTGTAGTCAGGAGACTGTGCAGGGCAGAGAGTAAAAAAGGAAATGAGGCCAATCGTAGACCGCAGGCACATTCGTAGGGTGAACATCGCTTTCTCTTTCTTTGATTAGGGTGTCAGGACTTAGTGAGCCACAGCTGCAAATCAAGTAAATTTTCCTTTGAGATATAGCCGGCCGCACCAGCCCGCATCGCCTCGTCACGTAATTTCTCGTCGTCATAGTCCGTGACGATCAGCACCTTCGCTGCCGGGTCGGCTTCCTTGATCTGCTTCGTCGCACGAATGCCGTCCATTTCGGTCATGCGGATATCCATCAAGACCAGATCCGGCCTTTCTGCGCAGTAAACGCGTAATGCATCCGCGCCGTCCGCGCATTCCGAAACTTCGCTGGAATAGGGCTGAACGATGCTCTTGATCAGCCGCCGGATGGCGGAGTTGTCGTCCACGATCAGAATTTTCAAGTGAGCCTCGGTTCACCACGCACGTAGATCGTAGCCGGAGCGGCCCGCGCAACCTATCGCGGGCACTACAGATTCTTGCTACGTGGTCCTACGTAGAAGGGCAGCGGTATCACGGAAAGGCTAAGAGATCAGTTCAGACTTGTGTTCTAACGCGAATCGGAGAAGGGTGTTGGGACCGCTCAGATCCAGCTTGTAGCAGATGCTCGCGCGGTGGGTTTCCACCGTGCGGTAGTGAATATGAAGTTCGGCCGCGATTTCCTTGGACGACTTGCCTTCGGCGACCATGCACAGAATCCGGTGCTCGGACGGTGTCAGGTCGCGCAACTCTGGCTTAGCTCGCTCCAGATCCTGCGCGCGCATCCTGCGGTTCAGAAGAGCGGGGGTCATCGACGGACTGATGAAAGGACGCCCTGCCGCAACCGATCTGATGCAGGTGACAATCTCAAGCAGCGCGCTCTCCTTGAGTATGTAGCCCTTCGCTCCCAAGTCCATCGCCTTGTGAAGAAGGTCCACTTCACTGTGAATCGTTAGGAATAAAACAGCTACAGGTAGTTTGTGATCGCGTATCTCCTTAGCGACCGCAAAGCCGTCCAGTTTCGGCATATCGAGGTCGAGAACTGCAACAGCCGGCATCAATTTTCGGATGGATGCGAGACCGGCTTCGCCGTTGTCAGCTTCGGCAATTACTCTCAGGTCCGGCTCTTCTTCAATCACTTGGCGCAGGCCCTTGCGCACGATGGGGTGATCGTCGGCAATCACGATGCTGATTTCACCCACTATGGTTCAGCCTCCCGGAGCTGATTTCGATTGTCACAGTTGTTCCTTGTCCCAACGCCGAGTGAATTGCCGCTTTACCACCCAGAAGTTGCGCCCGCTCTGAGATGCCGGTCAGGCCGAAGCCCAGCGAATCCTGATGAACAGAATCCGGCGCAAATCCTTTGCCGTCGTCTTGTACGGTCAGGATGAGGCACTTTGGGCTGCGCCGGATGTGGACAACTGCGTGAGCTGCTTGGGAGTGTTTAAGAATGTTGTTCACGCATTCCTGCACGATGCGGTAGAAGTTGATCTCATCATTTTTAGGAAGTATGTCATCTATATCGTCGATCGCAGTGGAGAAAGCGGTAGCGGACGCTGCCGACGCGCCGTCGATCAGCGCCCGCAAAGCAGCGGTCAGACCCAGGCGGTCTAATCGATACGGCCGAAGGTTGTAAGAGACTTCCTTTACTTCACGCACAGCTCCCGAAACTTCTGATGAGATTTCCTCGATTTGTTCTCGTTGACGGACACTGAGTCCCGCCGCGTTAGCAGGCGTTTGTAAGAGCAGCAGCGCGCGGTTTTTGATAATTATGAGGCGCTGACCCAGGCTGTCGTGCAGCTCGGCGGCAATGCGCTTGCGCTCATTCTCTTGTGACGCGATTAACTGGCGTGTGAAAGCTTGTTGCTCGGCCTGAGCTCGCTCCAGCCGTGACACGCGGTAATGAACGGCCCAAAACCCCGTGGCGCCGATGGCAGCTACGACAAGAAAGAGGAACCACCATGTTCTCCAATATGGGAGCGCGACCAGGACACGCAAAGTTGCGCCTTCGTGATTCCACACACCATCGCCGTTGTCGGCGGTCAGTCTGAAGGTGTATCCGCCAGGCGGGAGGTGCGAGTAGTAAGCCGTCCGCCGCGAGCCCGCGTCGATCCAATCCTGGTCCAGGCCTACGAGTTGGAACGTGAATCGAGCGCGTTCGGGCCGGCTGAACGTTAGTGCCGTATATCGAATCTCCAAATTCTCCTGACCCGGGCGGATTCGGACGGGTTGATCGAGGGGCAGCGGCTTCCCGTCGAGAATCGCTTGTTCGATCACCACGGGCGGCGCCAGAGCGTTCGTTTCGCCTGGGTTCACCACAGCCAAGCCTTTAATTGTTGGAAACCATAGCCGTCCGTCGGCGCCATTCCACCCAGCGGGCTGATTTCCTCCGTTGCCTTCGCTGCTCTCCATCCCGTCGGAGATGCCGTAGGTGACCGGGGAAACCATTCGGATGCGGCCCTCGACAAAGTCATTTAACTGACGGCGGCTGACTCGGGCGATTCCGCGATTGCCGAGTAACC
>CAYTVP010000297.1:0-5723 GCA_964441675.1 uncultured Solibacteraceae bacterium
GCTTGATCGAGGCAAATGTTTGCTCGCGGTCCCAAGGGCATCCCCCGGGCGCGCGTAGCTGCGACATTAGTTCGACCAGCCTCTCGAACTTAGCGCCGGAGGAGGCACCTGTACTATCGGAATCCATTTAGGAATAACACCTTGAGCGAGGGGGAATTTCTACACTTTAGCATGCGATTCGGCTGGAAATACGAATCCAACGATGAGTAGGCGCAAGGGCCGACGCCATGGTTTTTCAGGACTGCGGCAATGCACCTATAAATATTTGTCATATCGACCCATCCTTGCATTTAGAAAATTGCTAGTGTAATCTACGAACGTGGACCAGCGGCAAACACTACTCCGGAACCAGCGGAACGTGATTGCTGTTCAGGGACAAGATGTAAAGATCGTACTGGTATCGATCGTCGGGGTAGGAATCACCAACCCCGCCTGACCGGCCTCGATCTTCGAAACAACAGGGCCATCGGCGGGAAACGAAACCCGGCGGTGGCCTTTTCGATTTTATATGGAGGGATTTTGTGAAAAACGATAGTAAATCTCCGACGACGGCGGCTACGGCGAACCCAGCGGCAAACGGCGCGAGCACGGCCAAGCCCGGCACCCTGATGAGCGGTGCGAAAATGCTCCTCGAATGCCTGGTACGAGAGGGCGTCGACGTCATCTTCGGATACCCCGGCGGAGTCACGCTTCCCTTCTACGACGCTCTATACGACCATCCCATACGGCACGTTTTAGTGCGGCATGAGCAGAACGCCGCATTCGCCGCACAAGGCTACGCGCGATCGACCGGCAAGGTCGGCGTTTGCTGCGCCACATCCGGCCCTGGCGCCACAAACCTGGTGACGGGCCTTGTGGACGCGATGATGGACTCCATTCCCGTCGTGGCGCTCACCGGCCAGGTCACTTCCACCTTGATCGGCTCGGACGCCTTCCAGGAGGCGGACACCTTCGGCATCACGCGCTCCGCCACGAAACACAATTTTCTGGTGAAGACGCTTGACGAGCTTCCGCGGATTCTCCACGAAGCTTTCTATATCGCCGCTACCGGCCGTCCCGGCCCGGTGCTGGTGGATATTCCGAAGGACGTGTTCCAGGGGCAAGGCCACTACGCGCCGGTGACGAGCATCCACTTGCCCGGCTACAAGCTCTACACAGAAGGGCATACCGGTCAAATCCGGCGCGCCGCCCAGATGATCTGGGAGTCGGAACGGCCCATGGTGTATGCCGGAGGCGGCATCGTCCATGCAAATGCTTCCGCCGAACTACAGGAATTTGTGGAGATCGCTGACCTGCCGGCGGTGAACACACTGATGGGCCTTGGCGTACTTCCGGGACAACATCCGAATTTCATATCGTTGCCGGGTATGCATGGAAGTTATGCCGCCAATATGGGCATGTACGAAGCGGACCTTCTGATCGCCCTGGGAGTTCGCTTCGACGATCGTGTCACCGGACGGCTGAAATCGTTCGCGCCTCATGCGCGGGTAATCCATGTCGACATCGATCCTTCGGAGATCGGCAAAAACCGTACGGCCGATTTGCCGATCGTCGGCGACGCCAAGCGCGTACTCGAAAAACTGAACCGCGTGCTGCGCGAGTTGAAGCCGGAAATGGGCGAAGCGAAGGCGGACGCGCGAATGGTCTGGTGGCGGCAGATTCGCGAATGGAAGGAAGAGCATCCTTTCGAAGCGCCCGCATCTGTCGATGAGATCAAGCCGCAACATCTGATTTCCGAAATCAACAAGATTTCTAATGGCGAAGCAATTGTCTGCTCGGACGTCGGCCAGCATCAGATGTGGTCGGCTCAGTTGATCAAATTCAATAAGCCACGATTGTGGATCAATTCCGGCGGCCTGGGGTCGATGGGATTCGGATTGCCCGCCGCCCTCGGCGCGCAGTATGCCAATCCCGATAAGCTGGTGTTTGCTATCTGCGGCGACGGTGGTTTTCAGATGTCGGTTCCGGAACTGGCCACACTTGCCAACTATGGACTGCCGGTAAAAATGGTCGTGATGAACAACGGCTATCTGGGTATGGTCCGCCAGTGGCAGGAACTGTTCTATAACAATCGCCTGAGCCAGGTGACCCTCGACAGCTTCCCGGATGCGGAGAAGTTGGCGGGCGCATACGGATTCAAGGGCCGCACCATCGAACGTCCCGAGGATCTCCGTCCGGCGCTGGAGGAAGCCGTCCAGGATCCGGGCCCTTATCTTCTCAATGTCCGCGTAACGCCGTGCGAGAATGTCTACCCGATGGTTCCGGCCGGCGGAGCAATTAACGAGATGGTTCTTGGGCCGCCGAAACCGGTGGCGGTGTAAGAGAGGCTTCCATGAAACAGGTTATTTCCCTCCTGGTGGAGGACAAACCCGGGTCGCTGATGCGTGTTACCGGCTTGCTTTCGGCGCGCGGATATAACATCCAGAGCCTGACCGTCGCTCCGACGCTCGATCCGATGCTTTCCCGGATGACGATTGTTGTCGAGGTGGAAAGCCGTCTGCGCGCACAGGTGATCAAGCAGATGAATAAGCTGATCAACGTCCTGCAAGCGACAGATCTTACCGAAGCGCCGGCCGTTACCCGTGAGCTGTTGTTGTTACGGGTTCGCACCACGCTCGAATCCCGGACGGCCGTATTGAAGGAAGCGGAGATCTTCGGCGCGCGCGTGGTCGATAGCTCCGTCGATGGGTTTGCGATCGAGGCTACCGGAGATCCCGAGAAGCTGAACGAGTTTATCGATGTCATGCGCAGCTATGGCGAAATCGAGGTGACGCGAAGCGGTCTGACCGCCGTGTCGCTGGAACTGAAGAAGCTGCGACTCGCCCCACCCATTCCGCGTGGGACGCCAAACGAAGAAGAAGAGGGAGCCATTCATGGCGAAGCGTTATTACGAAAAGAACGGTGATCTGAGCCGGCTCAACGGCAAGACGGTCGCAATCATCGGCTACGGCAGCCAGGGACATGCGCATGCATTAAACTTGCGGGATTCCGGCGCCACCGTAGTGGTTGGCCTGCCTGAGACATCGAAGTCGCGAGCGAAAGCCGAGGCCGCGGGCCTCCGCGTGCTGAGCGTTGCCGAAGCGGCTAAGGAAGCCGACATGATTATGCTGCTGATGCCGGATCATGTCCAGGCGGAGGTCTACGAAAAGGAGATCGCTCCCGCGCTCGGCAAGGGAAAGACACTGATGTTCGCTCATGGATTTAATATCCATTTCGGCTTCATCAAACCCCCGGCGGACGTAGATGTGTCGATGATCGCGCCGAAAGCACCGGGCCATCGTGTCCGCGAGCTGTTCACCGAGGGTGTCGGTGTTCCCGCGCTGGTTGCAGTTCACCAGAATGCGTCGGGCCAGGCATTGGAGAACGCTCTTGCCTACGGCATGGGCCTCGGTTGTCTGAAAGCCGGCATCATCGAAACCACGTTTCGCGAGGAAACCGAGAGCGATCTTTTCGGAGAGCAGACGGTGCTCTGCGGCGGCGTGAGCGCGCTGATCAATGCAGGATTCGAGACGCTGACCGAAGCCGGTTATGATCCTGAAATTGCTTATTTCGAGTGCCTGCACGAGCTGAAGCTGATTGTTGATCTGATCTACGAAGGCGGGCTCAACTACATGCGCTACTCGGTGTCCGACACGGCGGAATACGGCGATTACGTCACCGGCCCGCGTATCGTGACCGACGCGACCAAAGCGGAGATGAAGAAAGTTCTCAAGGAAATCCAGGCCGGCGATTTCGCGCGGAACTGGATGGAAGAGAACAAGACAGGACGGAAGAAGTTCCTCGCCATGCGCGAAGAGGGCCGCAAACTTCCGATCGAAACCATCGGCGCGGAGCTTCGAGAGATGATGACGTTCCTGAAAAAGAAGAAAGAGGCCGGTGTTCCGCAGGAAGCCGAACCTGCGACAGCAAAATAATCCCCAATGAAGATCTTCACCTTCGATACGACTCTCCGGGACGGCACGCAAGGCGAGGCCGTCTCCTTCTCCGTCGAGGACAAGCTGGCAATTGCCACCCGCTTGGACGAGCTAGGAATTGATTACATCGAAGGTGGATGGCCGGGTTCGAATCCCAAGGATAAGGAGTTCTTTGCGCGGGCGCGGGAGCTGAAGCTGAAACATGCCAAGCTCACCGCGTTCGGCGCTACCCGGTTTGCCAAGAACACGATTGATACCGATCCGAACGTACAGGCTCTGCTCGAGGCCACTACGCCGGTCGTCGCCATTTTCGGCAAAAGCTGGCGCTTGCATGTGGAGCGCGCGCTCGGCATCACCGAAGAAGAAAATTTAAAGCTGATTTCCGAAACCGTAACCCGCCTGAAGGACCACGGCCGCGAAGTTGTCTATGACGCCGAGCATTTCTTTGACGGCTACAAGGACAATCCCAATTTCGCGCTCCGCACTCTCGAAGCCGCGAAGGTTTCCGGCGCCGACGTCCTATGCCTGTGCGATACCAACGGGGGAACCCTAACCCCGCAACTGGTGGAAATCATCGAGGAGGTTCGCAAGCGCTTCGACGGAATCCTCGGTATCCACCCGCACAACGACGCCGACGTGGCAGTGGCGAACGCCATCGCGGCGGTCGAAGCCGGCTGCACGCAAGTTCAAGGCTCGATCAATGGCTATGGTGAGCGATGTGGCAATGTCAACCTGATCTCCGTGATCGCCAATCTGGAGTTGAAGCTGGGCCACACCGCCATCGGCGAGGAAAAGCTGGAAGAGTTGACCAAGGTTGCCCGCTATGTCGCTGAGCTAGCCAACCTGCAGATTCGGAATGACCAACCGTATGCCGGTCCCAGCGCCTTTGCCCACAAGGGCGGGATCCATGTCAGCGCCGTGATGAAAGATTCCTCCACCTACGAACACATCGATCCGACCAAGGTCGGCAATCGCCAGCGTGTTCTGCTCTCCGATCTTTCCGGACGCGGCAACGTGCTCTACAAGCTTAAGGAGCAGGGCCTGAGTTCCCTCACCGAGCAGGCGCGCCGCGATCTGTTAGAGCGCATCAAACATCTTGAATATCAGGGATATGAGCTCGAAGCCGCGGACGGGACTTTTGAGCTTCTCGTCCGTGAGGCGCTAAATCCGGGACGGCACCTGTTCGATGTCGATACCTATCAGGTTGCCACTAAGTGGACTCCGGACGGCGTCCGCACCAGCGCGTCCGTCACGCTCCGTACTGACGACGGTGTCCACTCGGCAGAAGCCACAGGCCACGGCCCGATGAATGCGCTCGATGTATGTCTCAGGCAGTGCCTGTCGGACCTTTATCCGGAGCTTGCGCAAGTCCGGCTTACAGACTACAAAGTTCGTGTGCTCGACTCCAAGAAAGGCACGGCAGCGAAAGTACGCGTGTTGGTGGAATGGTCAGATCACCGCCGCAGCTGGGCCACGGCGGGTGTCTCGGACAACGTCATCGAAGCCAGCTGGAAGGCGCTGGTGGATGCCCTGCGGCTGGAACTGATGCGGCTGTCGGATCAAAAGAGCGCTGAGTCTGGTTCGCGTACACCCGGCGCATTTGTGTAGCTAAATAGGGATCGCCTCACGAGGGAGGCGGTACTCCGCAGCATTTTGTATACTCCTGAACAACATTGCTTCCGTTACACGTTCCGGTGACACGAAGAAGACGATGGTGACAAGCCTCAGTTGGTAACACGTCCTGGTCCTCAAGTCGGCCGATATCTGCCGCAAGCTGGGTATCAGCCAGGCGACGTTTTACATGTGGAA
>CAYTVP010000298.1:0-5691 GCA_964441675.1 uncultured Solibacteraceae bacterium
TACGGTATGGGGCGCGAGGGATCGCTGCCGCGCAGGTATTTTTCCGCCTTGAGTCCCGCCACCGGCGTTCCCGCCAACAACGTTCTGCTGATCGGAGCGCTCGCTCTGGCCGGTGCTTTCTCGATGAGCTACCAGCTTGGCGCCGAGCTATTAAACTTCGGCGCCTTCATTGGATTCATGGGCGTCAATCTTTCGGCGTTGGTGCACTACTGGCTCCGGGCGCCGCACAAGCGCCTGACGTTTCTTGTGCCGCCTGTACTGGGATTTCTGATCTGCTTGTATCTCTGGCTGAACCTGAATCTGTTTGCCAAGCTGGCCGGGCTTGCCTGGCTTGCGGTCGGCCTCGGCTACTTTCTAATAAAATGGCGGCGATGAAGGCACTCGCCGTTCTTTGCCTGGCAGCAGCTGCCGTCTGCGCCGCGCCGCGTCAGCTTTTCAACGGAAAAGACCTGAGCGGATGGAAGCATGTCGGTCCTGGCGCGTTCGTCGTTGAGGACGGAATGCTGAAGACCACCGGCGGTATGGGATTGATGTACTACGAAGGGGAAAAGTTCGGCAACGCGACCATCAAGGTCGTCTTCAAGACATCCGCCGACCGAGACAATTCCGGCATTGTGATTCGCCTCCCCGAGAAACCGGAAGATCCATGGTACGGCGTCCACAACGGCTTCGAGGTGCAGATCGACGGCGCGGGTGACGATTGGCATTCAACGGGCGCCATTTACTCATTGAGCAAAGTCTCGCGTCGTATGCAAAAGGCGCCGGGCGAGTGGAACACCATGGAGATCCGCCTGGAAGGGCCGGTTACGAAGATCAAAGTGAATGGCGAACTGGTGAACACGTTCGATCAGAAAGGCCCTGTCCCGGAGCGCAAGCAATGGTATGAACCGGTCCGCGGTCCGCGGCCCGACAGCGGTTACATCGGGCTGCAGAACCACGATCCCAAGTCTACGGTCTACTTCAAGGAAATCAGCGTCGAAAGAAACTGACGTCAGGCGAGGCCGTAAAACTTGACCGCGGTCTCTCCCAGCACCTTATTGCGATCTTCCTGCTTCAGTGGACCGATCGCCTGAGTGAACGCCGCAAGCACCTGCTTCCAGGATCCTGCCAGAAGGCACACCGGCCAATCGGACCCGAACATGCACCGTTCCGGACCCCAGAGCTGGTAGACGTGATGAACGTACGGGCTCAAGTCGGATGGCTTCCAGTTCTTCGGATCGGCCTCGGTAATCATTCCGGAGACCTTCACATAGAGCAGCGGGTGCTTGGACACGGTTTCCATCTGACGTGCCCACGGCTCCATCACGCGGTCTTTGATCAAAGGCTTGGCGATGTGGTCGATCACCATCCGCAGTTTCGGCAATTGATCGATGAGAGGCTGGACGACCGGCAGATGCTGTGGACGTAGCAGCAGGTCGAACGGAATGTCTCGCCGTTCCATCTCCTTCAGCCCACGAAGCACTCCGGGCTGCAGCGCCCAGCGATTGTCCGGCTCATCGTGAATGAGATGCCGGACACCTTTAAAGCGCGGATGCTTCTGCAGTTGATCCAGGCGGCGGCCGACGTTCTCGTCTTTGAGATCCACCCATGCCACGACACCCTTGATGAACGGATACTGATCGGAGAGCGATAGCATCCACTCGGCCTCCTCGGTTTGCGCGGCCTGCACCGTAACGCATCCGTCGAAGCGAGCCGCTTCGAGATGCGGCTTCAGATCCGGCGGGAGATAATTCTTTGCCAATACGCTGGGAGGGGGAGGCATCCAGGGGTAAGACAGCTTTTTCAGATCCCAAAAATGCTGGTGCGAGTCGATACGCATTCCTGTCATCATACGGAACTTCGGCATCGGAGAATCCGTCTTCCTGTAGCGTGAGCGAGGATGATTCGCCTTATGCGCTGGAGACGGCCAACCTCCGAAAAGTGTTTCGGAGCCGCTGGACAGGCCGCGAGGTTGTGGCGGTTGATGATATTTCACTCCAGGTACCTCGGGGAACGACATTCGGATTGCTGGGTCCGAACGGGGCGGGGAAGACTACGTTCGTCAAGATGCTGCTCTCGGCGTGTCATCCCACGGGCGGAACGGCGAAGATTTTCGGCGCGGATTCCCGGATTCCGTCGGCCCGCCGGCCGATCGGCTACCTCCCCGAGAACCACCGTTTCCCGACCTATTTCACCGGGGCCGGAATGCTCGATTTCTATGCCGCGCTATCGGGACTTGGCCGCGAGTTGCGCCGGCGGCTGATCCCCGAGTTGTTCGATCGCGTTGCTCTTGACCGGCAATGGATGGACGTGCGGCTCGGCAAGTACTCGAAAGGTATGCTGCAGCGGGTTGGTCTTGCGCAGGCGCTGATTCACAAGCCGCGCCTCCTGATTCTGGATGAACCTTCCGATGGCGTTGACCCGGTGGGACGCCGGCAGATCCGCGATGTGCTTCGTACGCTCGAAGCCGAAGGTGTCACGATCTTCCTCAACTCGCATCTGCTGGTCGAAGTGGAGACGTTTTGCCGCGAAGTTGCAATTATCAACAAGGGCCGGGTTGCGCTGCGCGGCCGGATTGCCGACCTCGTGAGCGGCCAAGGCTATCGCGTCGCCGCAAGCCGGAATGGAACTCGCCGGGAGGAGCATGTGCCGGACCGTGATTCGGCGAATCTTCTTATCGATAGCTTGCGGAGGGAACAGTATGCGATCGATTCCATGGCGCCCACCGTCAGCCGTCTCGAAGACATTTTCGTCGAAGTTGTGGAGGGGAAATGACCTTCGCCGCTTTGGTGTTGGATACATTCCGGGAGGCGATGGCTCGGCGGATCTTTTGGGGCCTCTTCGGAATGTCCCTGCTGCTGATCCTGTTCTTCCTGCTGGTGATGCGGATCGATGTTGTCGAAGGCTCGCTGGCTACGATGAGCCTGTTCGGCATGGAGCGATCGCAGACTCTGGATCTCGACAGGATGATGAAGGGCGTGCAGGGAGCGATTTCCACGTTCCTATACACGTTCGCGATGTTCGTATCCGTCTTTGCCTCGGCGGGACTGATTCCCAGTGTTCTCGAGCCGGGGCGGATCGAACTGTTACTCTCGAAACCGGTTTCGCGTGTCGAAATCCTGCTGGGCCGCTTCACGGGCAATGTGCTGGTAGTGGCGGCGAACGCGACATTTCTGGTATTCGGAATCTGGCTGATTTTGGGTGTCAAGACAGGACTCTGGCCGGTTGGATTTCTTGTGAGTATTCCGTCCACCGTCTTCGTATTCTCCGTATTGCTGACCGTGGTGATCTGGGCCGGTGTTCTTTGGGAGTCCACCGCAGTCTCGACTATGATCCCGGTGGTCCTGATGGTGATGAGTCCGATCCTGGCGCAGAATCGAACCGCCGAACGGCTGCTTTCCTCGCAGTGGTCGCGTGACGTTTGGAACGGACTCTACTACGCGCTGCCGAAAGTGTTCGATATCGGGAGAATGACCCTGGAGCACGTACGCGGGAACGCTGCTGGAAGCTGGATGCCGGTTTGGTCCTCCGCCATGTTCGCTATCGTTGTTCTTGGATGGTCTCTGTGGATCTTCGAAAAGCGGGATTTCTGACCGCCGCGCTCTTTCTCGCGGTGGCATGCCGCCCGAAGCCCTCCGCCACCCTGGTTCCCGATGCGGCATTGATGCCCTTAGTGCCTGCTGATACCACTGTTCTTGCGGGCATTCGTGTCACGGAACTGAAAAAAACTCCGGTGTATCAGAAGCTGGTGGAGGAACAAAAGCTTCCGCAGATCGACGAATTCATGCGCGAAACGGGGATCGATCCGCGGAAAGATATCTGGGAGATTGTGTTTGCCTACAACGGCGAGCAAACCATCGCGCTGATACGCGGGAAGTTTACAGAGGGTGGGATTGCCGATAGCGGCAAAGAACCGGAACTCGCGAAAAAGGGTATCCGCAGGTTTGCCTATCGGGGCTATACGCTGGCGGGTGACGATCGCGTGGCCGTCACGTTTTTCAACTCAAGCGTTGGAGTTGCAGGGCCGGTTGCCGCAGTAAAACGTGTCATCGACGCGCGGGATGGCGCCGAAGGACGTCCTCCGGCGGAGTTGATCGACCGCATTAGGCTGATTCCGTCTACGAACCAGATCTGGGCTGTCTCCCGTGCCGGATGGCAGGGCACAATTCCCAAAGCGCTCGAAGAACAGATCGGAACATTTAAGGCAATGCCATTTGAGATTCAGGGCATTGCGGGAATGCTCGATCTCTCTAACGGCGTGCGCGCTGCCGCGGAGCTGCGATCGGCCGATGCCGGAGGGGCCCGGCAAATCGAGACTCTTCTTCGCGGGCTCGTCGGTTTTGGGCGCTTGTCAACGCCGCCGGGCGAGGAAGATCTTCTCAAGCTCTACGATGCGATCGAGGTGAAGACGTCCGGCGATATGGTACGCGTCGACGCCAGCATTCCGCTTCCGCTGTTCGAGCAGCTTCTCGACAACTACCGCGTGCCGCGGCTGGCTCGTAATTAATCAAACGGCGGGTTCAGACGTGCAATCGGAGTGTCGTCGAATCGTCATTCCGCAGTATGTTTGTAGTCGCACATGACTCGTAGAGACTTTCTGGGAGGCTCGGCTGCGTCGGCGGCTATAGTCAACGCGCAGCGCCGCCGCGCTCCGAATTTCGTCATCATCTACGCCGACGATCTGGGAATTGGTGATTTGGGTTGCTACGGCGCCAAGGATACGAAGACGCCGAACATCGACCGCCTTGCCGCATCCGGGGCTCGATTTACGAACTGGTACTCGAACTGCCCGGTTTGCAGTCCGTCCCGCGCATCGCTGATGACGGGAAAGTATCCGCAGCGGACAGGCATTACCCAGGTGCTGGCCTCGTCGGCAGGATTCGATACTCCCGGGCTTCGCGCCGGAGAAAATTCGCTCGCGCGGGAGCTGAAGCAGCGAGGCTATCGCACCGGCTACGTTGGCAAATGGCATTTGGGCAGCGCAGCCCATAGCCGTCCCTTGGCACAGGGGTTCGATGAATTTTTCGGATTCTATTCCGGCTGGACCGATTACTATTCGCATCGATACTACCGCCAAAGCGTCCGGCAGGAGATTTTTCACGATCTGTGGCGCGGCACGAACGAAGAATTCCGTGACGCAGAGTACCAGACCGAGGTGCTCGCTAAAGAGGGCGTCGCTTTTCTCGAGAAACAAAAGCCGGACTCATTGTTTTTTCTTTCTATTGGGTTCGGTGCGGTGCATTATCCGATGATGGCTCCTCAAAAGTATGTCGAGCGATTTCCTGCTTCGATGGATCGGGATCGCCGGATGCATGCGGCGGTGCTGGCCGCGCTGGACGATGCTGTGGGGATGCTGATCGCCACACTAGAAAAGCGCGGGCTGACGGACAACACGGTGGTATTCTTCCAGAGCGATATCGGCGCCACGTCCGAGATTCGCGCGCATCATAAAGCGGAGCCGTACCGCGGCGGTAGCAATGCACCCTTCCGCGGTTACAAAGCACAGTTGTTCGAGGGCGGGATTCGCATGCCCGCGGTGATGGTCGCGCCGGGGAGGATTTCTCCCGCCCGCGTGGTAGAGGAAGTGGGCGCGACGATGGACATCCTGCCCACATTTCTCGATTGGACGGACGATGGCGTGGTTCTGGTGACGGACGGCAAGAGCGTGCGGCGGATGGTGGAGGGCACCGGAAAGTCGCCTCACGATGCAAT
>CAYTVP010000299.1:0-1857 GCA_964441675.1 uncultured Solibacteraceae bacterium
CCACCGCGTACATGCAGCAGTACATCCCAGGCGCGGAGTCTCCCGAAAACAAGGAAATGGCACAGAAGGCCAACGACGAGTTCATGAATGTCCTGAAGCAGGAACCGGACAACAAACTGGCCATCGAGTCGTTAGCCTCACTTCGCTATAACCAGGCGCAGGGGATCACCAACCTGGAAGATAAGCTGAAGAAGCTCGACGAAGCCGGCGAATGGTACAAGAAGCTGGTTGAAGTCGATCCGCAGAACAAAGCCGGCTGGTACTCGCTGGCGGTGATCACTTGGCTTAAGTGGTATCCGGAGTATAAGACCGCTCGCGACAAGATGGGCATGAAGCCGGAAGAGCCGGGTCCACTGAAGGACAAGAAAGTGAAAGCCGAGCTGAAGGAGAAATGGTCGGCGTCTTTAGCGGAAGCCATTTCTAATCTGGAGAAGGCTCTTGCTGTCGATAACGAGTATGACGACGCAATGGCTTACATGAACCTCCTCATCCGGCAGCGTGCCGATCTCGCCGAGACCAAGGACGAAACCGAGAAGGAAGTGAAGATCGCCGATAACTGGGTGGAAAAAGCCTTACAAGCCAAGAAGATAAAGGCCGAGCGTCTTGAAAAGAAGGCCTCTGGCGGTATCGTCTCCGAAGATTAAGTAACAAGATCCCGCTATACTAGAAAATGGGTGGCCAGTGTGCCACCCATTTTCCGTATGTCCACCCGCGCTGAAGTCCCCCGGGTCGTTTCCTCCATACCTCCTCCAGGGGTAGATTTGCCACCTCAAGGCGAAGCAGACGCCGCTTATCAGAGGCTCCGTCAGCGCGTAGCAAGCCTGCGCCCCGGCGAGGATCTGGCGCTGCTCGATTCCGCGTACCAGTTTGCGCTGGAGCGGCATGGTAGCCAGCTCCGCGCAACCGGGCAGCCTTATATCACGCACCCTATCGAGGTTGCCGAGATCCTGGTCTCGCAAAACATGGACATGGTCTGTCTGGTGACGGCGCTGCTACACGACGTCATCGAAGACACCACCAGTTCCAAGGAAGATGTTCAGGCGCTGATGGACGACATGCGCTCGCGCTTCGGGGAGGAAGTAACCCGTTGCGCCGACGGCGTGACCAAGATCAGTAAACTCGAATTTTATTCGCGAGAGGAACGCCAGGCCGAAAGCGTTCGCAAAATGCTGCTCGCCATGGTGACCGATATTCGCGTCATCCTGGTGAAGTTCGCGGACCGCATCCACAACCTGCGGACGCTCGAGAATCTCGAGCCGGCAAAACGCGAGCGAAACGCGCAGGAAACCCTGGAGGTCTACTGTCCGATCGCGCATCGGCTCGGAATGGGCAAGGTACGGGCGGAGATGGAAGACCTGGCCTTCCGTCATCTGGAGCCTGAGGCCTTCGTCGATATCACCGAGAAGATCTCGAAGAACCGCAATGCGAGCGAAGAGTTCCTACAGCACATCAAAAAGGACGTAGAAGAAAAGCTGGCAGCTGAGCACGTTCCCGCGCGAGTCGAGGCGCGGTTAAAACGGCCCTATTCGGTTTGGCAGAAGATGAAGCGCCAAAAGATCGGAATCGAGCAGGTATACGATCTTCTCGCTCTTCGTATCGTCACCGATTCGGTGAAGAACTGTTATGCCGCCCTGGGCGTGATGCACGCCGAGTGGAATCCGATTTTCGGCCGCATCAAGGATTTTATTGCCCTTCCGCGCCCGAACTTGTATCAGAGCCTCCATACGTCCGTTATGGTGCCGGGCGGGCAGATGTTTGAAGTGCAGATCCGTACCGAGGAAATGCACCGCATTGCGGAAGAGGGCATTGCCGCCCATTGGAAATACAAAGAGGGCCGGCGGGGTCTTGCGCCCGAGG
>CAYTVP010000299.1:1867-5675 GCA_964441675.1 uncultured Solibacteraceae bacterium
ACCAGCTGGCGCAGCCAGCTGGTGGATCGGCAGAAGGATATGCGCGATCCGGCGGACTTCATGTCCACCATGCGCATGGATCTGCAGCAGGACGATGTCTTCGTATTCTCGCCGCAAGGGCGGGTCATTGTTCTGCCGCGCGGAGCGACGCCCGTGGACTTCGCTTATTCCATACACTCCGATGTGGGGAACACTTGCAGCGGCGCCAAAGTCAACGGCAAGATCGTGCCGCTCAAGTATCAACTGCAGAACGGCGATGTCGTGGAGATTCTGACACAGCCGGGAACAACGCCGAACCGGGACTGGCTGGCATTTGTCAAAACTTCCAGAGCCCGATCGAAGATCCGGCATTTTGTCAGCGAATTGCAGCGGCAGCGCGCCATGGAGATCGGAGAGAAGTATCTCGAAACGGAAGCCCGCCGGATGGGTGTTTCGCTCAACAAGGTGGGCAAGGATAAGTTGAGCACCGTCGCGGGCGAGTATGGGTTCTCGAAGATGGAGGATCTGCATACGGCGCTCGGTTTCGGCAGGTATTCTGCGCGCCAGGTGCTGGCGAAGCTCGCTCCGGATCAAGCCCCGCCGGAAGACAAGCCGGCGGCCGCTGCTCCTCGTCCGGAAACAACCAGGAACGGCAAAGCTCGCGACCTGGTCATCCGCGTGAAGGGTGTGGACGACATGCTGACGGTACGCGCCCGCTGTTGCAATCCCATTCTGGGCGAACCGATCGTGGGTTATGTAACGCGCGGCCGCGGCGTTGCGGTGCATGCAGCCAGCTGTAAGAACGTTGAGAATCTGATGTATGATTCCGAACGCAAGATCGACGTTGAGTGGGCGCGCACCACGAAGTTACCCTTCCTGGTGAAAATTCAGATTCATACCGACGACCGCCCGGGAATGCTGAATCAGTTCACATCCATCGTGGCGGGGGAAGGCTGCAATATTCGCAGCCTGGAGGCGCACAGCGAGCATAAATCCGCCGAGCATGGCGCCATGGTCGATATGACCATCGAAGTCCGCGACAAAAAGCAGCTCGATAAGCTCCTGGCCTCGCTTCGCCGCATCTCGGGTGTTCGCGACGCCAGCCGCCAGCAATAGCGATCTGCCTGAACAAAATATGCACGCCGATGCCGAACACGTAGCGATATCGAAGTCCAAGGGAATCGCGGTCGACTGGAAAGACGGGCTCCGGGTTCAACTTTCGAACGCGCTTCTTCGCGATTCCTGTCCCTGTGCTACCTGCACTGGTGCTCATGGAACCACACCGGAACCGTCTAATTATCAGAAACCCGAAGCGAACCCGTTTCAGATGTACAAGCCGCGCCTGGCTATGCAGGATGTCGAGCCGGTGGGCAACTATGCCCTGCGGATTTATTGGAACGACGGCCACAACACGGGGATTTATACTTGGGAGTACTTGCGGGAACTGAGTGAACGCACCCAGCAGCAGGAGGCCATATGAAGACCGCGATTGCGTTGCTGTTGTTCGCCGTGTCGTCTCTTGCCGCCGATGTTACAGGCACCTGGTCTTTCGCAGTGGAACTGAGCGTCGGCAGTGGAGCCCCAACCTTTGTGCTCAAACAGGAAGGCGCCAAAATTAGCGGTACTTACAGCGGGACGATGGGCGAAGCGCCGGTTGCCGGCAAGCTTGAAGGCGATGCTATCGATCTGACTTTCGAAGCGGAAGTCGCGGGTGAGAAGGTGAAGGTGGTCTATACCGGCACCGTGAAGAGTCCCACCACAATGGCCGGCAAGGTGTCCTACGGCTCGATCAGCGACGGTACCTGGACGGCGCGCAAGAAGGAACGATAGAGGTCGGGTTGCCGCCGGTGGGCCGGCGGCTATGCCTTTCCGAATGGGGACCGCTCGAACGCGTGTCGTATCGACGCTTCGGGAACTTTAAACTCGCTCATACCCTTGTTGCCGATGTAGCCGATCTCTTTGTATCCTGCGGCGCTCGTGTAATAGGCGTCTACCGTCATACGGCGCGCCAGATCGAAAAAGTGCACGCCGGGAGCGAGAGCGGGCGAGGCATTCTTGCGATATGCGATCTTGTCGAGAAGCTCGGTCCGCGCAGCTTCCGCCGTTTCGAGAAACGTCTTTCCTCCCTTTTTGCTGGTTTGCGCGTCCAGCCAGGCAATTCCACCGGTCCAGTAAGCCTGCAGCTGAGGATTGCCGCTGATTACTGTGTCGATGAACTCAGCGGCATTGCCGTTACGCGCACCCGGAATGATGATCTCAGCCAGCACATCGACCGTCTTCCACTCATGTGCGGTGAATACCTTCGGCTTATAGGGGCCGGCTGCTTTCTCCTTGGCGACGGCTTCATGAGCGTGCTGCGCCTCGACCGGGTTTAGTTGGCCGAGGGCAGCCGCTACGGCGAAACCCCGCAGCATCGTGCGGCGCGTTGCTTGATCAGACATTGCCTTTTTTCATCTCCTCTGCCAGGTAGTCGGCGGTGCGCCACGCCATCGCGCAGATTGTCAGTGTAGGATTCTTGTCGGGATTCGATACGAACGGCGCGGCATCGGCCACAAACAGGTTCTTCACTTCATGCGCCTGGCAATATTTATTTAGTGCTGATTTTTTCGGGTCGGCGCCCATGCGAATCGTGCCCAGTTCGTGAATAATGGACCCGCCCACCGAGATACCCGAACCTTCGCGATCCGGATGCTTCGGACCGATGACCCGGCCGCCCATTGTTTCGATGATCTCGGCGAAGGTATCGCGCATGTGCACGGACTGCTTCAACTCGTAATTGCTCCAGCGCCAATGGAACCGCAGTACGGGGATGCCGTAGCGATCGACAACCGACGGATCGATATCGCAATAACAGTTCTCGTTCGGCACCATCTCGCCGCGGCCCGAGAGGCCAATGTAGCACCCGTATTGTGTCGCGATCGATTTTTTGAGCGACGCGCCATAGCCTTCATGCGTGCCGGCCATCCCATGGAACCCGCCAACCTGGGGCATACCGAATCCGCCGCCGATCTCCACATGGTAGCCGCGTGGAAAATCCTTGTTCTTCTTATCGAGCTCCCACCAGGGGATGTACATGTGCATGCCGCCGATACCATCGGAATCGTATTTCGGCATTCCTTCGAGCGCGGGAATATAGCCCGCCATCGCGTTGCCGACGGTGTCTGTCAGGAAGCGGCCAACCACTCCGGAACCGTTCGCGAGCCCATTCGAGTGCCGGGACGATTTCGAGTTCAGCAGCAGCCGCGCCGATTCGCATGCGCTGGCGGCCAGGACTACCGTGCGGCATTTGATCTGTTTTTCCTCGCGCGTGTTCCTGTCGATATAGCTGACCGCCTTTACCAGCCCGTCGTCGCCGGTCAATAGCTCTCTCGCCATGGCGTTGTTGATGAGCGTTACGCGGCCGGTCTTCATCGAGGGTAGAATGTCCACCTGGCTTGAAGAATAATTCGATGCAGTAATGCAGCCCCGTCCGCATTGGCCGCAATAGTGGCACGCCGGGCGGCCGTTGTGATTGCGCGTAATGATGGCCATGCGCGAGGGAATGCAGGGAATTCCCAGCTTGTCGCAGGATTTCTTCACCAGCATCTCGTGAACACGCGGAGGAGGCGGCGGCTGGAAGACTCCGTCCGGTGCGCTGCGGATTCCTTCCTTCGTTCCCATGACGCCGATGAACTCCTCGGCTTTGTCGTAGTAAGGGGCGACGTCCTCATATGAGATCGGCCAGTCGTCTCCCAGCCCGTCGAACGAATACGGCTTAAAATCGTAGTCGGCGAAGCGAAGAGTAATCCGGCCATAGTGGTTGGTACGGCCGCCAAGGATTCGCGATCGG
>CAYTVP010000300.1:0-1561 GCA_964441675.1 uncultured Solibacteraceae bacterium
GCCGCAAACACGGCCGCCCGTTCCGCCCGGGCAGCCTATGGACAATCCGGATCTTCACTACCGCATTGGTCCGGACAACCTCGCACACGAAGGCATTCCGAAAGGCGAGGTCCGCGGACCGTTCACGCTTCCCAGCGAAGCGTATCCCGGCACGCAGCATACCTATTGGGTATACGTTCCCGCGCAGTATGACGCTTCTCAGCCCACATGCCTGATGGTGTTCAACGACGGACAGGCGTTCATGAATCCCGAGGGAGACATGCGTGCCCAAAACGTGATGGACAATCTCATCTACCGCCGCGAGATTCCTGTCATGATCGGCGTGTTCATCAATCCGGGCCGCACGCCGGAGCAGCCGGAGCCGAATCCCAAAGAGTGGGGCGACCGCACCACGAATCGGCCCACCGAGTACAACAGCCTCGACGATAAGTACGCGCGCGTCATTGTCGACGAACTGCTGCCGGCACTCAAGAAGGACTACAACATTTCCAGCGATCCCGAGCATCGCGGCATCGGCGGAGCCAGCTCAGGCGCGATCGCGGCATTCACGGTTGCCTGGGAGCGGCCGAACCAGTTTCGAAAAGTCCTCAGCCTCATTGGCAGCTTCACCAATATCCGCGGAGGCCATGCCTATACCGATATCGTCCGGAAGAACGAGAAGAAGCCGATCCGCATCTTTCTACAGGATGGCCGGAATGATAACCGCGGCATGCGGCGCAATGGAAATTACGACCCGACCTGGGATTGGTTCCTGCAGAATGTACGTCTAAAGGATGCTTTGGTGGAAAAAGGCTACGACGTGAATTATTCCTGGGGTATCGGGCGTCACAGCCAGAAGGGCGGCGGACCCATGATTCCGGAAATGATGCGTTGGCTCTGGCGCGACCAGCCCGTCTCGGTCGACGTCAACGACAAAGTAGAACGGTCGTTCCGTGAGCCCGTGTCCAAACGCTAAGGCGGTTTCGAATGGATCCGACCGAACGCGGTAGAAGGCCGCGCGTTCTGCTTCTGCTGGGCGATCCTTCCGGTATCGGCCCGGAGGTGGCAGCTAAGCTTCTTGCGCTGCCGGAGACGCTGGAACATGCTTCCGTCACCGTTGTTGGCGACCGGCGCATCTACCGCGATGGCGTTGCCGCTGCCGGCGCCCGGGAGATCGCCGCATCGTTCGCCGAGCATCACGCCGCTGCCTATCCCTACCCAACGGCCCGGGCGTCCGCCCCGGCCGGTGAGTACGTTCTCGAGTCTTTGCGGATCGCTCTCGGGATGGTGAAAGGCGGCAGCGCCGATGCGATTGTCTTCGCCCCGCTAAATAAGCAGGCAATGAAACTGGCGGGCCTCAAAGAGGATGACGAGCTGCATTATTTCGCTTCGATACTCGATCATTCAGGCACTGTATCGGAGATCAATGTTTGCGGAAATCTGTGGACGTCGCGCGTCACGTCTCACGTCCCTTTACGGGAGATCGCCGCATTGATCACAGCGGACAAGATTTGTGCGGCCGCGGAACTTCTCAACCGGGTGATCGAATCGAGCGGCGTCGAAGCTCCCCGGCTGGCCGTCG
>CAYTVP010000300.1:1571-5671 GCA_964441675.1 uncultured Solibacteraceae bacterium
CCGTCGCCGCGTTGAATCCCCATGCGGGGGAGGGCGGAAAACTCGGCACCGAAGAAATTACGGTTATCTCGCCCGCGGTGGAGCGTCTGCGCGCCGCGGGAATCGATGCCTCCGGTCCGCTGCCGGCAGATACCCTGTTCATCGCGGCCAGGCGCGGCGATTACGACGGCGTTGTAACGATGTATCACGATCAGGGACAGATCGCATTGAAGCTGATGGGCTTCGACAAGGGTGTAACGGTTGCTGGAGGTCTGCCGGTTGTGATTACCACGCCTGCGCATGGGACCGCGTTTGACATAACGGGCAAGGGCATTGCGGACGTTGGGCCGATACGGCAGGCATTTGCGATCGCTTGCCGTATGGCCGCTGCCCGCCAGTCCGCTAGTCTTTGAGAAAGCTCCGATAGACCGCGCGCGCCTCGTCGAACTGCGCATATACGTGGTCTTTCTCTTTCTGCGACCGCCACATCGACCACAGCTCCGCCATCTCCTGCAGCTTGTCAATCCAGGTCAGGAAGTACTGCGCCGATTCCTTATTGCGGATTTTCCTATCGCCCACATACACACGGATGGCATTTGTTCCCGCTTGTGGATAGCTGGTGTCCAGGAACGGTGTCGGCTCTCCTTCGGCATACAGGGCATACCAACCGCTCTCGGCGACAGGAACCTTCTCACTGAGCTTGGCGGACAGCTTATCCGGACTCAAAGTGAGTTCCTTCCACACCTCTCCGTTGTGATGGACGACTACCTTGGTCAACGGCGTGATCGATGTGACGCTTGCTTCGACTGTCACCGTCCCCCCGGCAGCCGGAAGCTGAATCTCATCGCCGGGACGCTTGCCATCTAACTTGAGATCGAGCAGTGGTCCGCTGGTGAAGAACGTCCTGCCGGCCTTGAGAGCCGCGATCCAGTTTTCGACGGTGAAGTTGCGATCGAGAAAAGCATACGTACGAACGCTACCGATAACCTTGCTGTTATGCAGATTGCTGATGGAATCCTCGCCGCCGACAGGAACCACCTTCAGATCGTTGTTCAAGGCGTGATGCCACACCGCAAGCCCTGCGCGCGACGAAGCGCTCCACTCAAGACAGTGAACGGTGCCCAGCGCGGCGTCCACGGGAAAGCCTTTCGCGCCGCCGAGACCGGTTTGAAGCGGATCGGCTTCGCCCGCGAATGGATGGACATACCCTGTCACCGCGCCCTGCGACGCGGCTTTTCGAAACATGTCGGTATTGCTGGGATATAGGCTATCGATCCCGGTCATCTCATAGCCGGTGACAAACGGCGAGATCAGATGCTTCTTCAGTCCGATGAAGAATATGTGGCCGTAGAAGGGAGGCCGGTATTCCTCGCCTACCAACAGCTTGATGGACGGATCGTTCGCAGTTACCGGATGTTCGCCGCCGCCAGGCACATAGTATTGCCAATCGAGGATGCGATTGTCCTTGTTGGCCACCAACTCGTTCACTACATCCTGATCTTCGGCTTTCGACATGAAGACCAGATTCTCAAGCGTGTTTCGAAGGTTGCCGCCGTAGTTCATGTGGACATGCGTCGAGCCGCTATACCAGCCCCTGGCGTTTAAGTCAGCAATGCGGCGCAACCTGACGGTAACTTCGTTCGGCTTGCCAGCTTCCAGGTTCAATGCCACTTCCTGCGGGGCGTACTCGAATCCATGGATCGCCTGCAGCCGGAATCCGCCCGGCGGCATCATCACCTGATAGCTACCGCTGGTATGGAAAAAATCGCGTACTCCGGCGATTCTCGAATAGGCATCCCGCGGAGCATAGAACTTTCCATCCGAAGCCACGCCCTGTATGCGTGCGTGGATCGGCTTGCCGGTCTGTTCGTCGATGACATTGACGTGCAGCCTAGTCATCGGCCGTTTCCACTTCAGATCGTTGAGCAGGACGCGCCGTTTTTCCCCGCCGTAGGTTTCCATCACCACAAGCTGCGGCAGACCGCCCTCATTCGAAATATAGGCAATCGACTCGCCGTCAGGCGACCAGCGCGGATGAAAGTCCTCATGATCGCCGAAGGTCAGCTTATAGGGATATCCGCCATCCACCGGAAGCACGTACAGGTGATGGAACGAGTCGGCAGCGCCAACGGTCGAGGAGTAAATCAAGCGCTTGCCGTCGATCGAAACTTCCGGCTTCGTTCGATACAGGGTTTGTTCATCCAGAATCTGGCGGCCCTTCGCAATGCCGTTAGCCTCCACCGGCACACGCCAGATTCCGCCCGATCCAAGCGATGTTCCCCGGTTGCAAACAATGAGAAGCTCCTTGTTGTTCTTCAGCCATGCAGGCTGAATACTGGTATCGTACTGACCCACGTAAAGCCGCGCGGTCGGATACTTGTTGTCGCGTGTGATCGCGATCTCCTCTCCGGACCACTTGCCGTTTTCGATCGGCCGCACATAGACGTTGAAGTTGCCGTCGGGCTTTGTCGAAACGTAGGCCAACGACCGGCCATCCGGCGAAAACACCGGATCCAGATACAAGTGCTGATCGTTCGTTAGCGGGGTTACGGCCCCCGTTTCGACATTCAACAGTTCGAGTTGAATACGCTGCCGCTGATGGTCGGCGGTATAGACGATCCACTTTCCATCCGGCGAAAAGTTGGGCGAGGAGTGATAGCTGGGCGAGTAGGTTATCTCGACCGCGGCGTTCTTTTGGGGATCGACTCGCCAGAGGGAGCCATACATCGCCACCGCCAGGGTTTTTCCGTCCGGAGCCCAAGCGGGCGACCACGGTGTGCTGCTGGGCGCCGGCGGAATGTAGAAGTTGTGCATGTAGTTGCCGCCCTGTTTGGCGGCCGGATACATGCCGATTCCGCTTCCCCGGCTGCTTTGAATGCCCGCCCCGCCCTGCATCGGAATCTGCTGCGCCTCTGCTGAGCAAAAGCAAATCGCGCTGGCCACAAGCAGCGAACCGGCAAACCGGATTCTCGATATCTGCAATGTCTTGTCTCCTGAACGCATGCCGAAGCGATCAGCATACACCCGCAAAAAACGGAAAGGGGCAAGAGAATTACTCCCTTGCCCCTTTCTTTTTCGTGAATAGCGCCGGATGTTTCGCTAGGTGGTTCTACCGCTTTCAGCTTTCGCGCTGGTCTCCGACAGCGCAGCTTGTGCAGCCGCCAGCCGAGCGATCGGCACACGGTATGGCGAGCACGAAACATAATCCATACCGGAGCGATAGCAGAACTCCACCGATCGCGGATCGCCGCCGTGTTCGCCGCAAATACCCACTTCGAGATCCGGCCTTGTCTGCCGGCCTTTCTCGACAGCAATCTGGATCAGTTGGCCAACGCCTTCCTGATCGAGCTCGGCAAACGGATCGGCGTCGAAGATCTTCAGGTCCTGATACTGTCCGGAGAACTTCGTGTAGTCGTCACGGGACAGTCCAAGGCCGGTCTGCGTCAAATCGTTCGTACCGAAGCTGAAGAACTCGGCATACTTTGCGATCTGGTCGGCGGTAAGCGCCGCGCGAGGAATCTCGATCATCGTGCCGATCAGGTACTTGAGCTTCACTTTCGATTTGCTCAGGACCTCTTTCGCCACGCGTTCCACAATCTGTTTCTGATGGTCGAGCTCTTTCCAGTTACCCACCAGAGGAATCATGACCTCGGGGATCACCTTCTTGCCTTTTTGCGCCACCTGTACCGCCGCCTCGAAAATGGCGCGCGCCTGCATCTCGGTGATCTCCGGGTAGGTGATGCCCAGCCGGCAGCCGCGATGGCCCAGCATCGGATTGAATTCGTGGAGTTCTTCCACGCGATGCAATAGCTCGGGCAACGCTTTCTTCAACTCCCCGACAGCGAAGCCGTAACGTTCCGCCATCGCTCTCTTGGATTTCGAATCTGCGTTCGGCAGCTTGGCAATGTCCACCATCAGCTCTTCGCGTTTCGGCAGAAACTCGTGAAGCGGCGGATCGAGTGTACGGATCACCACCGGGAACCCGTCCATTGCCTGGAACAGGCCCGCGAAATCCTTGCGCTGCATCGGCAGAAGCTTCTGAAGAGCGGCGCGGCGTGTTTTCTCGTCACGGGCGAGGATCATCGCCTGAACGTGAGGCAGGCGGTCTTCCGCGAAGAACA
>CAYTVP010000301.1:0-5215 GCA_964441675.1 uncultured Solibacteraceae bacterium
AACTCGCTGACAATTTACAGAATAGAGGTTGCTTTATCACCCCGGATGTTTTATGGAAGAGGTCACACCGTGCCGCATTCGTTGCACTTCACTCGATATTAGGGCTATCAGAAGGCAACAGCGAAAATCATCCGGCTTCTCGAATGCCGCCGCCTCATTCTGTCATCATCGGCTTGTTGATTCGTTCGATTGGCCGTTTCGCACCGTCGCCGACCGGTCCGCTTCATTTCGGTTCGATGGTGGCCGCGGTGGCAAGCTATCTGGATGCACGAGCCTCAGGCGGCGCCTGGCTGGTTCGCATGGAGGACGTGGACCGGCCGCGGTGTCGACCGGGGGCTGCGAGCGAAATTCTGCGTCAGCTGGAAGCTCATGGGCTCGAATGGGACGGCGAGGTCGTCTACCAGAGCCAGCGCGGGGATGCTTACCAGGCAGCATTGAAACAGCTCGGCGGTGCTGTGTTCGATTGCGCATGCACCCGGCAGGAATCCGAACGGTGCGGGTGCCGGTTGGGCATTGCTCCCGGGCGAAAAGCAAGAGCGAAGCGTGTTGTGGGAGCCGTGGGCGAGGTGTCATTCCTAGATCGGCTGCAAGGTGAATATAAAAGCTGCGTCGGCGACTTTATCGTCAAGCGGGCGGATAGCTGCTGGGCGTATCAGCTGGCGGTGGTTGTCGATGACGCCTGGCAGGGAATTACCGATGTTGTTCGCGGAGCAGACCTGCTCGAATCAACGCCACGGCAACTGCATTTGCAGCGCCTCCTGTCCCTGCCGCAGCCGCGTTATTTGCATGTTCCGGTTGTTCTCGCGCCGGATGGCCGCAAACTCAGCAAACAGAACCGCTCGCAACCGGTCGAAGCTTCACGGGCACGTGAAACGATCGCCAGTGTTCTGCGTCTTCTGAGTTTCGATCCGCCGGATGCCGCGCTTCCGGATCTGCTCGATTGGGCGATCGCCGCGTGGAACGAAGGCCGTCTCCCACCGGTACGGGCGCGTATCATGAAGTGAATGCGTTTGATTTTGGGGATGGTGTTCGCGGCGATCGTTTCGCTGGCGCAGCCGGCGCCTTCACCGGCGAAACCCGATCCTCAAAAATCCGAGGCCGCCAAGCCCGATGCAGCGAAGCCCGACGCGGCCAAGTCCGAGCCGGAACCACAGGTAACAACGCATGAATTGCGGGCCGGATCGAAAGTCCTGAAATACACAGCCACTGCCGGCCGTTTGCCGATCACCAACGAGCAAAGCGGAGCGGTGGAAGGGCAGATGTTCTTCATCGCGTACACTCTCGATTCGCCGGAGCCGAAAGCGCAGCGCCCGCTCATGTTCAGCTTCAACGGCGGTCCCGGTGCTGCCAGCGTTTGGATGCATCTGGGCATGATCGGGCCGAAACGCGTTCAGATGGGCGACGAAGGAGCCTTTCCGCCCCCGCCATTCCGCCTCGTGGAGAATGAACACTCGTTTTTAGAGTTCTCCGATCTGGTTTTCATTGATACGATCGGTACCGGTTACAGCCGCTCGACCACTCCCGAGCTGGGAAAGAAGTTTTTCGGCGTCCAGGGCGATATCGCATCGGTCGGCGAGTTTATACGGCTCTACCTGACGCGCTACCAGCGTTGGACATCCCCGCTGTTCCTGATTGGCGAAAGCTACGGAACGTTCCGCGCAGCCGGCATTTCCGGCTATCTGATCGACCGCGGCGTAGCCTTTAACGGCGTCATCCTAATCTCGAGCATTCTCAACTTCCAGACGGTGAGATTCCACAAGGGTAACGATCTGCCGTTTACCTTATTTCTGCCGACCTATACTGCAACCGCCTGGTATCACAAGAAACTTCCCAGAGACTTGCAGGCGGATCTCAAAAAAGCACTGAAGGAATCGGAAGAATATGCTTCCGGAGAATACGCGCAGGTCCTGGCCAAGGGCGATCGCCTGACTGCCCAGGAGCGTTCCGACGCCGCCGGGAAGCTTGCGCGGCTGACCGGTCTGGACAAGAGATTCATTGATGCGTACGACCTGCGCATCGAGATCATGCGGTTCATTAAAGAGCTTCGCCGCAGTGAAGGCAAAACGGTCGGGCGCCTGGACAGTCGCCTCGAAGCCAGCGAAGGATTGAACGGTGCCGAGACCCCAGGCTTCGATCCCGCGGTTACGGCTATTCGTCCGCCGTATCAGGCACTGGTTGTAGATTATCTCCGGAGAAATCTAAATTACCAGTCGGACCTTCCGTACTATGCTCTCGGAGGCGGTATCGGGCCCTGGGAGTACGGACCCGGTGGAACCAATCAGTATGCCGACACAAGCGATGCCCTAAGGCAAGCGCTGGTCAAAAATCCCCACATGAAGGTGTACGTGGGTTCCGGGTATTTCGACCTCGCGACACCGTATTTCGCCACTGAGTACACGATGAGCCACCTGGGGATTCCACCGCAGCTCCGCGCCAGCATCCAAAAAAGCTACTTTGACGCCGGGCACATGTTCTACATACACACGCCGTCGCTCGAAAAGGTATCGCGCGAAATTCGCGATTTTGTCCAGCGAGCAACGGCCGCGGCGGCCAAGTCTTCGGGTTCGGGCGGACAGTAAAGGGATGCGTTTTTAGGCGTCAAGCAGATCGAGAAGGTGAAGCAGCGAGACGACGGCCAGCGAAAAGCCGATCAACCGGACAAACATGTGCGCCGCTGGGGTATTGTAGGCCGCCGTGTCGTCTGAAGCACGGGCCGGCCGGGGACGGCGCAACATCCGCTGCTCGATGCGATCCAGTTCTTCTGCGATCGCTCCCAGACGTTCGGCAACACGGGGCGGATCGATCACCATCAACAATCCGAAATACAAAAAAGGTCCCCAGAGCAGTAGCTTGGTGAGGACGCTCTCTAGCTCGCCAATATCGAAAATCATACGGTCAATTCAGGAAATACGTTCTATAAAGAGTGTCTCTTTGGCGCGGAATGTATCCGGCATTGATGATCATGGAACGCAAATCTTCTTCTGTGGCATGGTGGCGGGCGCCGGCCTGGCTGACGACATTCTCTTCAATCATGATGCTTCCGACGTCGTTTGCCCCGAATTGCAATCCGATCTGGCACACCTTCAAGCCGGGAGTTACCCAGGAACTCTGTATGTTGGGAATATTCTCCAGATACAGCCTGGATAGCGCCAGCATTTTCAGATACTCGACTGCTGTCGCCTCTTCCTTTATCGAACGGCCGAGCGAAGTGTCTTCCCGTTTGAAGACCCAGGGAATGAACGCGGTGAAGCCGCCGGTATCCTCCTGAATTTCGCGGACCAGATCGAAGTGATTCATGCGCTGCTCGATCGTTTCACCGCAGCCGAACATCATTGTGGCTGTCGTATTCATGCCGATCGCATGCGCGGTGCGATGGACGTCCACCCACTCGGACACCGAACACTTTAGCCGGCTGATGCGGCGCCGCACATCGTCATCCAGAATTTCAGCGCCCCCTCCCGGGACAGACTGCAATCCCGAATCGCGGAGCCGGACCATCGTCTCGCGAAGTGTCAGGCCGCTGACCGATGCGATATTCGTGATCTCCGGCGCAGAAAGCGCATGCAGCCAGATACGGCTGCCAAACCGGTTCTTGATCGACCGGAAGAGATCTTCGTACCAGTCGATCTTCAGGTCCGGATGCAAGCCTCCCTGCATCAGCACGCCCGTCCCCCCGAGATCGATCGTTTCCTGAATTTTCTGAAAGATCGTTTCCTTCGGAAGCACGTAGCCATCCTTGGAGCCCATCGGCCGGTAGAAGTTGCAGAAGCTGCAATATTCTGTGCAGAAGTTTGTGTAGTTGATATTGCGGTCGATGATATAGCTGACAACTCGCTCGGGATGAATCCGCTCGCGGACGGTTGTAGCTGCCTGGCCGATACCGATCAGGTCGTCGGACCGGAGCAGATCGATAGCTTCGGCACGGGTCATCATGCTGGGATAGATTCCATTATCGCAGCAGCTTTCAAATATTCGGACATGCCCCGCCGTTCTTCCGGCCCGATGTCGTAGCGAATGTGCTCTACGAGATACTCCAGTGCAATCGCTGCCGGTATTCCGCGTTGCGCGGCGGCCTGCTCCACATAATCCTGAATGTGGGCGCGTCCGTACTCGAGCGAACTGCGGAACTCCTCGACCGGAAACGAAATCCGGCCGCCCCAAACGGCGAAGACCATAGGCAAGGCCGAATACTTCCACCACTCTTCGCCAAGATCGTAAATGCGCAGCCCCGGCGGCGGCCGCGAGCTCAACCGCAGCGCCGGGTCGCCGATGATGAGGGCGGCATCCGCCGCGGCCAGCATTCGATCCAAATCCGGAGCCGCGGGAACAAACGCGACATCGTCATTGCGAAAATGTCCGGCCAACAGAATGCGGGCCAGCATTACCGACGATCGCGACGATGTGTCGGCCGCAAGTGTTCGGATTTCCGCAGCGGGAATTTTCGAGATCAGCAAAATGCTGGTGACGGCTCCGCGGCAGGCGATTCCGCAATCGCCAAGAATCGGCAGCCCCTGCCGCTGCGCTTCGACTACCGGAACAAGGCCGGCGTCGACTTCGCCGGCTGCCAGACGATCCGCACAATCCGCCGGAAGCAAAAACGCCATCTCCGCAAGCGATCGTTGCGGTCCGGTGAGGAAACCCCAGACCAGCGGAAGTGTATTTAGATAGCTGACAGCGGCCAGACGCGTGGAACTGGTTTGATTCAACAAGATGGATGTGGGGCGAAATCCTTCCAAGCCCCTAAGATTCCTTTGATTTCTACCACTTATGGTATCTTGAAAACTCATCAATGCGCATTGTTGATCTGATTCAACGGAAACGGGATGGCGAGGAATTGTCTCCCGAGGAAATCGCGTCCCTGATTGACGGATACGTCCAGGGATCGATACCGGACTATCAAATGTCCTCCTTCCTGATGGCCACGTACTATTCGGGCATGACGGACCGGGAAGTAGGCACGCTTACTGACGTGCTTCTGCGGTCGGGCCAAACGTTGGATCTTTCGGATATTCCGGGCATCAAGGTGGATAAGCATTCGACGGGCGGCGTAGGCGACAAGACCAGCCTGATCGCGGCTCCTCTTGCTGCTTCAGCTGGCGTTGTCGTGCCCATGATGTCCGGACGCGCCTTGGGGCATACAGGCGGGACTCTGGACAAACTGGAATCGATTCCCGGCTTTCGAACCAATCTGACAGTGGATGAGCTGAAGGCCGTC
>CAYTVP010000301.1:5225-5665 GCA_964441675.1 uncultured Solibacteraceae bacterium
CCGCTGAAAATCGGCAAGGCGGAGGCGTATTCGACCCGTGGCGGCGGCCAGGCCGGCCTCCTCGTCTACGATCGGGACGTCATCGTCAATCTTTCGGCCACCAATCTGACGGTGGATGAGCTGAAGGCCGTCTTGCGGCAGCACGGGCTGGCCTTTATCGGACAGACCGACGAGCTTTGTCCGGCGGACGGAAGGCTGTATGCCCTTCGTGATGCTTCGGCCACGGTGGAATCGCTTCCGCTGATCGCCTCCTCGATCATGTCGAAGAAACTGGCAATGGGGCTGGATGCGGTGGTGCTGGACGTTAAGGTCGGCGCCGGCGCCTTCGTCAAAAAACAGGTAGACGCTCGCCGGCTGGCCCAGATGATGGTTGGGATCGGCCGTCGCGCTGACCGCCGCGTGCAGGCGCTGATCACCGACATGAACCAGCCGCTGGGCTT
>CAYTVP010000302.1:0-5654 GCA_964441675.1 uncultured Solibacteraceae bacterium
TGGGATCGGTGACTGTTCCGTTCAGGGTACCGCGCTCGCCCTGGGCGAAAAGCGTTGCAACGCAAATCAGTAAACATCCAAACTTCAACTTCATAAGACTCTCCCAACGAAAATGCAAGGCCCCGGCCGAATCCGGTTTGGTGTTACGGTAGTGCTTCTCAACGCGCCTGTCAAGTGTTTTGCCTGTTTTCCGCCCGTACTGCCGGAACCTCCCACAGTTGACGCAGGTCGGTGTGAAAGCATAAACTCCATTAAGCTGCAGGGGTTAAACATAATGAAACATTTCCGCGCAATCGCGCTGTTGCTGGCGCTTACAACAGCGCTTTCTCCGCTCGCCTCCGCTCAGACGGCGACCGGATCTGTTAGCGGCTCCATTCACGATGCCAATGGCGCGGCTGTTCCCGGAGCGAGGGTTTCTGCCCGGAATGACGCGACTGGTGTGGCTCTCGCAACACAGTCGTCCGAAGCAGGCGTTTACGTCTTCCCGACCGTACCTGTCGGAGTCTATACGATTTCCGTCGAGAAGGACGGGTTCAAGAAAGCCACTCGCACGGGGCTGGAAATTCGCGTCGCGATGCGGCAGGAGCAGGATCTGACGCTCGAGGTCGGCGATGTGCAGCAATCGGTGGAAGTGACTGCCGATGCGCAGCTACTCGAAACCGTCACTCCGCAGCGCGGGCAGAATTTTTCGCCCCAGATGATGAACAACCTTCCGTTGTTCACGGGCGGAATCCGCAATCCGCAAGCGTTCATCAGCTACATGCCTGGCGTTTCCGTGGGCACTCCGGAGACTTCGATATCGGGGTCCGGCGGCCGGGCGGCCGAGATTCTGATGGACGGCGCCTCGTTCACGATTCCGGAGTCGGGTGGAGCGGTGTTCAATTTTCCATCCGCGGAAATGTTTAGCGAGTTCAAGTTACTGACCGGCACGTATGACGCGGAGTACGGGCGTTTCGGGGGCGGCGTACAGATCTTTGTCACCAAGTCGGGCACCAACGATATTCATGGCTCGGCGTTCTTAAACTTGCGCCGCGATATCTGGAACGCCAATACATGGGCGCGCAATTGGCAGGGATTGCCCCGGCAGAAAGAGCGATTCAACGAAGTCGGCGGATCGGCCGGCGGTCCGGTCTTTATTCCGAAAGTGTATGACGGCCGGAACAAGACATTCTGGTACTTCACCTATTCGAAGGACATGCGCCCTGTGTCGATCACCGGAACGCCGGTGACAACGGTCCCTACTGCCCTGATGCGGCAGGGTATCTTCAGCGAACTCCCTGCCAACCAGATCATCTATGATCCGCTAACGACGAGCGGTAACACCCGGACACCGTTCCCGAACCAGACGATTCCGCAAGACCGGTTCAGCCAGATCTCCCGAAACCTGTTGTCGGCAGTTCCGATGCCCACTCGTCCCGGAACGACCAACAACTTCGATTTCACGAACACCCAGGTTGTCGATCGATACATCTGGAACCTGAAGTTCGATCATGCGTTCAATCCTGGCAACCGGCTTTCCTTCACCATGACGAAGGAAAACGGTTTCACCAACGACACGAATTTCTTCCCTGGCCCTCTGGGGCAGGGCCTATTGAACTTCCAGCGGCCCGATAACTGGCGTGGCAACCACGATTGGGTGATTAAACCCAACATCCTGCTGCACACCACGTTCGGCTTCTCGCGGACGCGCCAGGGATGGAGCAACCCCAACCAGGCCGGCGCCGGCTCCGCATTCGGCTTCCCGGGGCTAAGCGGCGACTCTGACGCTCTTCCGCGAATCCAATTTGAAGGCCCCGATGTGGCGGCAAGCTCTGCCAATGCGTTCAACTGGGGTGTACAGGACGGCAAGGTCAACAACGGCGGCCAGAACAACTACACGTATCACTTCGCGCAAGGACTGTCGTGGATCCTCGGCCGGCATGAATTAAAGTTCGGCTGGGACTATCGCGTGTTGCAGACGACCGCATTCGACCTGGCAGGAACCAACGGTCTGTATCGGTTCGCGCGGAATCAGACTGCCCTTCCCACGGCAACGGGCAGCACGGGTCACGTGTATGCCAGCATGCTGCTGGGAATGGCGAACTCGGCTGAAAGAACCGCCTTGCCTGTGTTGTTTCCGGATATCCGGTACGGCTACGTTGCGGGCTATATACAGGACAATTTCCGGGTCAACAACCGGTTCAGCCTTCGTTTGGGTATGCGGTATGAGGTGCCCAAAGGCTGGGCGGAAGCCAATGGCGACTACTCGAGCGTGAATCTCACCCTGCCCAACCCCGCCGCCGGAGGACTGCCGGGTGCATACGAGTTCTATGGCAGCGGTCAGGGCCGCACAGGACAGCTGAGGCCGTATCCCACAGATTATTCGAATATCGCGCCACGCATCGGCTTCGCCTATAAGTTCACGGAGAAGACCGTTCTTCGCGGCGGCTACGGAACATACTTCCAGACCCTGGGCAACGGCGGATGCGGTTGCCGTGACGGTTTCGCCAGCCCGTATTCGCGTCTTTCGGACGGTGTGAATGCGGCTGTTCAGTGGGATGGCGGACTGGCGCCCCCGCCCGACTTCCAGCCCCCGCCAACCCTTTCGCCGACGATCCAGATGTACCAAAGCGTCTCGACTCTTTCTCAGTATTTTGGCCGCGCCCCGCGCATCCACGAGTGGAGCCTGACCCTGCAGCACCAGCTTGGCCAGTTCGTTTTCGAAGCGGGCTACGTCGGCAACCGTGGATCTCGTCTGGCTTCCACGCAGCAGATCAACCAGAACACAGTCGATAATCTCGCTCTGGGAACCCTGCTTCGCGCTCGTATCGACAGCCCCGAGGCAGCAGCCGCGGGCATCACCAAACCGTTCGCCGACTTTCCGGACAACATGACGGTGGCGCAGGCTCTGCGGCCTTTCCCGCAGTACCTTGACGTGGCCAACCGGAATTCCGGCCAAGGCCGCACATGGTACGACGCAGCCCAGTTCAAGGTGGAGCGCCGTTTTGGCGACTGGCAGATGATGGCCAGCTACACCTATTCGAAAGCACTGAGTGTTGCCCATTACCGGCAGATCTTCAGCCAAACCCAGGTGACCGCGCAGGACAATTACAACTACGATGAGATGAAGTCGATCAGTCCGTTCAATCAACCTCATATCTTCAACATCCTGAACACGTATAACCTTCCGTTTGGGCGCGGAAAGAAGTTCGCCAACTCGGATAGCACCTGGGTCAACTTACTGGTGGGGAACTGGACAATCAGTGCAATCCAGCAGTATCGCAGCGGCGCGCCGCTTGCGGTTTCCGCTCCGAATACCCTGGGTGCCGGAACACTGTTCACGAACTACAAGAAGGCTCTGCGAAATCCCGGCGATATTCAGACCGGAATCGATCGAGGCACGCTCGATCCCAACAATCCGGACACCCGTTGGTTCAACCCCGGTGTTTTCGCGATCCCTGGCGAGTTCCAGCTTGGTAACGCTGCGCAGTACATCACAGAGTTCCGGCAACCCACGGTGCTGAACGAAAATATCTCGATCGTGAAGACGCTGCGGTTCCCCGTCGGTGGTGACCGGAATATCGATCTTCAACTCCGGTCGGATGCGTTCAATGTTTTCAATCGCACCAGCTTCGGTGGTGTGAACGGTGTCGTTGGAAACCCGAACTTTGGCCGGCCTAGCGGTCCGCAAAACGGAGCCCGGCTGATCACGATGGGGTTGCGCGCTACTTTCTAGATCGCGCGCGTTTACTCGCCGCCTTAATGCGGGCGCTGGCCATCAGTATCACGAAGCCGGCGCCCAACAAAAGCCATGTTGCCGGTTCCGGTACCGGCTGTAAGTCGATTGGTCTGTCCGGATCTATAGGAGGGCCCAGCGGCGTTTTCGGATCAATCGGTGGTGGCACGATGCCTTGCGGAATAATCGTGACCGGCGGTGTCACCGTAGGAGGTTGCGGTACACCCGGGTTCGATGGTGGATTGGACGGAGTCGGGCCTGGCGGAGTCACAACTGGGGGCGATGGCAAGATCGGAATCACGATGGTTGGGCCGCCGGGATCGGGAGAACCTCCCTGCGGGGCGGACGATCCGGAACCCGGTGCTGGTTCCGGACTGGACGGCGTAGACGGAGCCGCTGGATTATTCGCTTGCGGGCTTGTCCGACTGGAACTGCTGCCGCCCGCTATCGGGGCAAATCCGCCGGGTCCCCATCCATAACTACCCGGATGTGGCGTGAAGGGCGAGCTTTCCGCAGCAGCGGCAGCGGACCCCTCCCGATCGGTAACCATCGGATGGCCAGCCATAGCGCTTACGGCAGGAAGCGCTGAGGTCGGGAGACCTGCCAGTGTTAGCCGTCCTGGCAACTCTGGAGGAACCACTTCGTCGAGCTCTCCGAGTGGCGGTTCTTCAAACTTGGCTACCGGAAGCTGCGGTGTGTCGGAGATCCGATTGCCACACCGGCTCCGTACACTGTCGCTGCCCGAGGTCAGAATCAGTTCCCCTGCCGGTATGCGGACCGGCTTGCGGGTCCAGTAAACGGACGATCCCTTGCGATACGAAACGTATGCCGAACGGTCCCGTTCCAACTGGACCGGCCGAAGCTTATCGACCGCGACACCGGCATAATGCTTCCTGGCGACCCGATCGGAACTGAGGCGCTCCTTTAGTTCGCCGGCCGTCGCTACACCTCCCGGCAGAATGGAGTGTTTGAAGACAGATCTTGATGCCTTGACAACGGCTGGGACCGCGGCAGTACCGGCAGTGTCGTTATCGGGAACCTGACGGCTGGCGCAGGATGCCAGCAGCAACAGCGCAGTCAGGAACAAGAGTTTGAGGATGGATGTCAAGGAAATGCCTCATACACTAGATAACGTGCGGGCATTTCCTCTCCAACTAAACGATGGTTCTGAATAGGTACGTTTAGGGTCTAGGACTTACGGACTACAACTTTTTTCGTTCGGCCTGTGACTGAACCCTTTGCCGCAGGTAGTTTCACCCCAATCCTGTGTCAAAATTAAGCTTTATTTACCAGGCTTTACCGGGTGCGAGGCGGTAATCGCCAGCTCCAGTTTGATCGATGAAGGTGAAGGTCACGTTGTGGCCGACGTTCTCCACATGCCGGTACATCCAAACGTGGGTTGCATAGGGGCGTTGCGGACCTTTGGGATGGGATTCGAGCTCGTCCGGCGGACCATACACGATGTACATATGGCCCCGGTCGGTCCGCCAGCCCGCCCGGCCCGATGGTGTCTGGAAACGATCGTTGGCGTATGCAATCCGGCGATAATGCTCGTTTTTGAATTCATTCTCGGCGGTACCGGCAGTCGGGTCGCGTCGCAGCCAAAATTGCTCGATGTACGCTTGCCGCTCTTCATTGGTATTGAGTTTCTGAAACGTGGCGCGTTCCTGATCGGAGATGATGTAGATCACATCCTCGTTCAGCCAATTGATGTAAGGAGAAGGCAGTGTGGAAGCTTCCCCCTTCTTTTGGGCAGCAGTGGGACTTTGCGGAGAAGGCGAAGCTGGCCACGCTGCCAGCATCCCCGCCGCAGTGGCCAAGAGGATTATCGAAGAGACGAATGGCGTCAAAGCGCCATTCGGACCCTTGGGGTAGAGTAGACGGCCGATGCGTTTCACAAGGTTTCCTCCGGTAGCAGCCACAGCCGGTTCGCGGCTGG
>CAYTVP010000303.1:0-5653 GCA_964441675.1 uncultured Solibacteraceae bacterium
CAACGTCGCGATGTGATTGTCGTTCACGAAGTTGACGCTATAGCCCATCCGAATTGCCGTTTTACCGTCGCCGCGGACGTTCCAGGCCAAGCCTATGTTCGGCGCAAAATTATTGAGATCTTTGCCGTACCATGGACGCCCGATCCCGTTCCCGGCAAAATCCAGTGTGGAGTTCGATAACAGTGTGTTGATGGCATTGCCGTCCACTAATACCGGCAACAGCGCCACATTGCGGGTTTCATTCACCCGGGTGAAGTAGTCGTATCGCAGCCCCATGTTCAGACTGAGCCTGGGATGGATCTTCCAGTTGTCCTGAAAGTAGCCGGCATAAGTCGCAAAAGTGAAGATGCGGCGTTTTGCCGCGCCGGAAACAAATCCGGAGGTTGTACTTTCCACGTTGAACGTCTGAGTAACCTGATCGATGTAGCCGGCGAGCGATGCCAGCATTCGATTGGCGTCAATAAGGGCGTTTGCGCTGATCCCGGGAAGCTGATCCGCAGTAAGACCCTCATCCCGGTTCACCAGGCCGATCCGGTAGTTCGGCACAACATTCGTTCGATCGTAGGTGTTCACCCGGATGTTCTGTGCCTGGAATCCGAAGCTAATAGAATGCCGGCCCTTCACCCAGTTGGCGTTGTCGGACAAATTCCAGGTCTTGGTGGCGCGCCCGGTACCCGGATAGTTCTGAACCGGATTGGAAAAAAAGAGGTCGGTAACGTAATAAGATTCATCGGGGACAGTGCGATCGAAATTCCCCGTCGTGAAATTGAATCCGCCCCGAAGCTCGTTGGTAAAGGTCGGTGACAACGTGCTTCGCCATCCGGCTGATGTAAAGTTTGTCGGGTTGTCGTTAACCAGTTGCGGCGCCGTCGTAAAACCGTTCTGATTGACGTTTGGCCGGGCCAGCGTATCCCGGTTCCATGCATAGGATCCGAAGAAGGAATGGCGATCGCTCGCATAATAGTCGAGTTTGCCCAGGACATTATCGCGATCCCTGTTCGACCGCTGGAGAAACGAGTAACCACCGGTATTTCGCACCGCGCCCAGTGTGGAATCGCCTGAGTTTAGATTGTTAATCTGATCCGCACCCGGCGTTTGGTCAATCAAGTTCTGGATAAAAGGATTGATACCGCTAACTCCGGCCTGCTGAAGGATGTTGCGCTGCACGAGACCGCCTGGAGTGTCGTAGGTGAATAGTCCTCGTCGCGCAGATTCCGTTAAAACCGTTCGCTGCTGCAGTACTTGCTGCCGCCGCCGGAACGCCTCGTAATTCATATAGAAAAACAGTTTGTCTTTCACGATTCGTCCGCCCAGATAGCCGCCGCCCTGGTTCTGATTCAGAAACGGTAGCGACAATCCGGCCTGATTCTCAAAGAATCCGTTGGCTGCCAGGGCGTTGTTGCGGTTATACCAATAAGCCCCGCCATGAAATGTATTGCTTCCGGACGGCGTAACAAAAGCTACCTGGGCAGCACCGTTCCCCATCGAAGATGGTGCGTTCGATGTCACCACCGTCATCTCCGATACCTGGTCGAGTAACAGCAGCGGCGGAAGGAAATCGAGCGAGTTCTCGCGGAACAGATTGTCCTGAATGTTGACGCCATCCAAGCTAACGTTCGAGTAAGAGGGCCGCATCCCGTGGATGGACGTGGGCGTGCGGTTGTTGAAGCCGACGCCGGCTTGGGTCGAAATCAGCGACAGAATATTACGGTTGAGCTGAGGCAGGCGGCGTACCTGTTCGTTCGAGACAGTTGTGGAGATCTCAGCATTATTGGTTTGAATCAGCGCGGGTGGTGCGATTACGTCGATGGATTGCACCAATGTGCTTGGCTGCAATTCGAGGGGCGATAGCGATGTTTCACGAGCAGCGTCGATCTTAATGCCGCTGATGGATCCAGGTGCGAAACCCGAAGCCTCCACGCGAAGTTCATAAGTGCCCTGCTGGATCCCGGCGAAGCTATAGAAACCTTCGCCTGTTGCGGTCTGGATGGCTGCGATAGCGCCATCCTCACGCACCAGCTGGATTGAGACCGCGGGAATACCGGCTCCCGTGCTGTCTACCACCGATCCGGTCAGCCGGCCTGCAACCTGAGAAAAAAGGCTATGAGCGGAGAGAAGTGCCACAAAGGCGGTGTGGCGAAAAGACATAAAATCCCCCATGGTCTAGCAAAGACTAGATCTAGTGTAGTGATCTGTGTAGCGTTTGTACTACGCAGTGGGGTGAATGTCAAAAAAAAGGGGTTAATTGCGGCTAATTGCGCGAACGGGAATCCCAATTCGGTACAAAGTGGCGGGAACATGCGCGGGAAGCAGGCGAGACGCATCGTATTCCACAGTCAACTTGTCCAGCGAGGGAGAGAGCTTGACGTAATGAATGCCGTAGATGCTGGTTGCCTTCGACAGGGCATTCATGATCGCGTCGTCGAGCGGGCGGGTTAATTCAAACTGAGTTTGAACCTTGGTCATTTTTCCTTTTGATTATCTCCGATCCTGTCCGGTGCGCGGCCTCCACCGCGCAATTTCCACAGAATCTGCCGGAACATTCCCTGCCACATGACGGCGTCGCGCGGCGGTAGCTCGAGCCGGCGGATCATCCGGCGGAGCTTGGCGTGCGTTGCGGTTTGCAGCAGATATCCGGACTCGGAAAGTGCCTCCGTTAACAGCTGCTCCATACGAGTCAGCGCTTCCTGCGGAGCCGTATGCTTCATGGACAAAGTCGTTTCGCGACTGGGATCGCGGATCAGCTCATAGAGCGTTACCGCCACGGCTTGGCCCAGGTTCATGGAACCGTGCTCGTCTCGCGTGGGAATCCGAACGAGTACATGACAGTGGCTCATATCCTCGTTCGATAGTCCGAATTTTTCGCTGCCGAAAAGGATGGCTGCCTGGCCGGAGCCTTTCATGCGATCTCCCATAGCTTCGAGCGAAAGCAGAGGCAGATGCAATTCGCGTCCGGCGGCGGTGGTTGTTCCCACAACGATGCTGCAGTCCGCCACCGCCTCCACAAGGGAAGGATATTGGCGGGCGTTCCGAAGCAGCTCCTTCGCGCCCACCGCGCTGCGGGATTCTTCGAGGGCGATGTGATAAGCGTGTACCAGCCGCAGGTCGAAGAACCCGAAGTTCGACATTGCGCGCGCGACTGCGCCGATATTCAGAGGATTGCGCGGCGAGATGAGGACTACCGCGACCGGAGACTCAGCGCTCGTGCGCGTCCTCCAGGTAGGTGTAACCTTGTAATCCTTCTTCGTAATAGCGGCGGAGGCGTCCCGATTCCTCGATTCCGATCTGGCCCAGCCGGACCGCGGCCTCGACATCGCGACGGAACTTTTCGAGCAGCCACTTGGATGAGAACTGCACGTAGTCGAGCACTTCGCGGACGGTATCGCCCGGGATCACTTCGTCCAGCACAACTTCGCCGTTTTCGTTCAGCGATACGTGGACGGCATTCGTATCGCCGAACAGGTTATGCAGATCGCCGAGAATTTCCTGGTAAGCGCCGACCAGAAAGGCTCCCAGATAGTATGATTCGCCGGTAAAGGAATGAAGCGGTAGTGTCTTTTTGACGTCGCGCCGGTCAATAAACTGATCGATCTTACCGTCGGAATCGCAGGAGATATCTCCTATGACTCCTTGCCGGACGGGCTTCTCGTCCAGCCGGTGAATCGGCATGAGTGGGAATAACTGCTTCACAGCCCAACTGTCAGGCATCGATTGAAACAGCGAAAAATTACAGAAATACGTATCGGACAGCATGCTGTCCAGGCCGTCGAACTCTTCCGGGAACACATCCAGTTCCCGCGCCATTCGAAGAACACGCCGGCAGATCGCCCAGTAGAGATTTTCGGCGTCGCTGCGCTGCGCGAGCGACATGTAGCCGAGGGTGAACAGATTCAGCGCGGAATCGAGTGCCTGCTGCGCGTCGTGAAACGACTCGCGCATATTGCGCTTCGTCAGTGATTTATAGGTTTCAAGCAGGTCCACCAGCGGCTGCTCGGCGTCGTCGCCCAGCTTGTCGGGAATCGCTTCATCGCCAAAGCCGCTGACACCCAAAACATTGAAGATCAGTGCACTGTGATAGGCCGCAATCGCGCGGCCGCTTTCGGTGATGATCGTTGGGTGCGGAAGCTCCGCCTCGTCGCAAATACTCTGGATGTGGTAGACGACGTCGTTGGCATATTCCTGCAGAGTGTAATTCACGCTGGATTCAAAATCGGTTTGCGAGCCGTCATAATCGATCCCCAATCCGCCGCCGACATCCAGAAACTCGAGCCCCGCGCCAAGCTTTTTTAGCTCAACATAGACGCGGGCCGCTTCGTTCACTGCAGCCTTGATCTGACGGATGTTCGTGATCTGGCTTCCGAGATGGAAATGGAGCAGAGTGAGGCAATCGGCCATTCCGAGATCTTTGAGCGTCTCGAGAACCTTGATCGCCTCGCTGACCGTCAAGCCGAATTTCGAACGGTACCCGCCGGATGATTTCCACCGGCCGGAGCCACGGCTGGCCAGCTTGATCCGCACGCCGATGGTCGGCCGGACGCCGGTTTTCTGGGCGTAGTTGAGGATGAGGTTCAACTCCGTGAACTTTTCGATGATTGGAGTGATATTCCGCCCGATCTTGCGGGCGAGCATCAACATCTCGATATATTCGTCGTCCTTGAATCCGTTGCAGACGATCGGAGTCGCATTGTCCGCTACGCCGAGCACCGCCAGAAGTTCCGGCTTCGAGCCGGCTTCGAGTCCGAACCCATAGGGACGGCCGTACTGGTATACCTCATCGACAACGTGGCGCTGCTGATTGACTTTGATCGGAAAAACGCAGCAGTATTTCCCCTTGTAATTGTGCTCGCGGATGGCAGTTTCAAATGCCTGGTGAATTTCCGCCATCCGATGTTGAATAATTTCACCGAATCGTAACAGGACGGGAAGGTTGATTCCGCGGAGCACGAGCGAATCCACAAGTTGCTTGAGGTCAATAGAGCGTTTCGGATCTTTGCCGGGGTGCACCAGCAGGTGCCCTTCGCGGCTAACCGAAAAGTAACCTTTGCCCCATCGGTCGACATCGTACAGATCGGCCGCATCCTGAGTAGTCCAGCGCTCGGCTGGCTCCCAGCTGACAGCGGTGGAATCGGCGACTTTCAAGCTCAACGCGGCGCTCCTCTAAATGACAACGTTACGAACCTTCAGTGTCCGATGAATCGCCCGCTGGAGCAACCGGAGGAATATTGCACCTGCTAGTCGAGACTCCGATGTTGGTATTCTGCAGAGTCGAAAACGGCCAGATCTACCATCGACGCACATCCGGTAAACGCGACTTCGCGAGAGCGAATCGGTAAACACCGCGCCGTCAGAACGAAGCCGCCCGCGCGGCGGACGCTACGCGTGCTGGTAACCGGGCATTTCGATCTGCAGTAATTCGGCTATGGTGCGGGTCACAAGGAGGTCCCTGTGACCCATCTTCGAAAGATGATGCTGGAAGAACTCCAGCGTCGAAATTACTCCCACACTACCGTAACGTCGTACCTCAAGACCGTCGAGGACTTCGCCAAACATTTCCACCGGCCGCCGGATCAACTCGGGCCGGACGAGATCCGAGCTTATCAAGTGTATTTACTGAAGGAGAGAAAGCAGGGCGTGCGCACGGTCGGCAATCACA
>CAYTVP010000304.1:0-2362 GCA_964441675.1 uncultured Solibacteraceae bacterium
CCGGCCGGCCATCCTCATCTTGTACTTCCACCCGGATATCGCCGCCGATCTTCCGCTTGATGTTGTTGAACGCGCCGTCTCCTTCGAGAATGACGACCGTAAGATCCGCAGCGCGCGCGGCGTCGCCCAGAAGAAGGAAGATCAAAAAGAAAATTTTTGTCATGGTAGAAAAGTCCGGGAAGACCGCCGCCACCCTGCGTTTGAACCCATTCCGGCCACTCCGGCCGAAAGGCGAGCCCAGGAAACAGGTGAGGCCACAACTTCCGTATCGCCGTAAACGGCTTCGACATCATTCGAAATGAATACCGTGTCGAGATAAAAATGAGCATCGCGGATCGCCAACTCTAGGGTGTGCCGTCCGGGTGCCAGATGAAACACCCTCGGATTGAGCAGAAATCCCGGTCCCAGACCGTTTCCGTTGACACGAACCCAACGCCATTCCGTTGAAGAAGTGGGTGAAATATGGCTCGAAAGCTCCGGTATCGATCCATCCACTCCCACAGCAACTCTCGCCGCCGCCGGTGCCGGTGACTGCACACGTAGCCAGATCACGTAATCGTCTTCTGCCGGTACATCGATCTCAAACGTTGCGCCTCCTGCGTTTGCCGTCGCCGACGCGATTGCCAGCCCGCCCGAGGACCCCGCGGCCGGAAATGCGATCACCGGAGACGAGATCACACCCCATTCCGCCTCCAGGTAGTCGGCCACGGGCGGATCGTTGAGAGACCTCGGTTCCGTGCCAACCTTTCGAACGAGAAATGTCTGGAACTCGAGATCGGTGTGGGTGGCCGGGAATGGGACTTCCCCGATTGCGGCACTCACCGCCGTCGCTGTCAGCGGAATGGTAACCGGCTGGCCGCGGTATGTCCCCGCTGCGACCGGCCGTCCGAAAAGATTCTGAACATCCCGGATTTCGTAGAAGTCTCCTTCCTCGAGCCGCGCCTGGCTCAGATCGACTGCAATCGAAGCGTCCCGGCGCCAGTTGTACACGATCACGTGCGCGCGTCCCGGCTCCCACCGGTTCGGCCGGACGAAAACGCGATTTTGCGTTGGCAGCTGGGGCGGCTGAATATACGTGTTATCCGGAAAGCTCCCAGCCGAGAATGCCCGGATCTGGCCGATGAGGGTATTTTTGCGGAAGCTCGTCGCCGAGCAACGGTAAAGCGTCAGCGCAATACTGCCGGAGACGAAGTAGTTGCCGTCAAACTGCAGGCCGCTGCAGCCCGCTCCGAACGCATAGTATCCGACGTTGTTATCGCCGCCATGGTCGCGGCCGGTGGGATAGTAGGTGAAATTCTCGATTACAGCCGGCCGTTCGGCAATCACGCCGCCACCGATCAGCAGGTTCCGGGAAAACTCCCCGCCGAGCGCGCCGTTATTGAACGAAACATTGCCTTCGAGATAAAAACCGTTCAGGAAAGCATTGTCAGTGCCGTAAATCTGGATGCCGAGGTCGAACTGGTTGTAGAAGATATTGTCGATCAGCAGCTTCTTCCCGTCGCGGTTCTGGAGGTAGGCGCCATGTCCGTGCGGCCGGTCGGTTCCAAGCCACCCGTTGTAGTAGACGATGTTTCCGTAAAACTCGGTATCCGGGGCTTCGGTCCAGGACGCGAGACCTGTGGCCGTGTCGTGGACGACATTGTTGACCACCTTGACGCCGGGCGCCAGAACATTAATTCCGGAAGGCTGCAGAATATCCGGTGGAAATGGACCCTTGTGCGCGCTGGTCCGCTTTGTGCGGCTATTGAAGATTTCCAGGTCCTGAAAGACAACGTACCCCCCGAGGATCTCGAGACCACCGTCAATTCGGACGCGCTCACGCCGGTAGGCCCGGACCGTGATGTACTCACCCGGCAGCCCCGCAATCCGGCTTTGGATCTTCCCTCGATCGGGCGTGGCGTAGACGCCGCCGCGCAGGTAGATCGTGTCGTTGGGCCGCACCAGTCCCACCCTGCCCAACGCCGGCTCAAGGCTCCACGGATCGCTGAACGTGCCGGCCGCGTGCTCCCGGCCGTTGGGCGCGACAAAATATTCCTCCGCTCGGAGCGGCAGCGCCATCGAGAGCACGGCTAGAAACAACAGCTGCGTTAAGAAAGACGCTAGGCTTTTCATTTCATCCTCAAGTGCGAGTCCAGCTGACCGGAGCCCGGCGGAAAGTGCCGGATCAACTCCTCCGAGAGAAAGTCCGCCGCTATGCCATGCGCCTGGCCGTTCGGATGTCCGTCATAGCGCGAGATGGCAAATGTCTCGCCTGTGAGTCCGCGGAATGGTTCCGCTGCATTGACATACGGAATCTTCGCCTCGCGGAAGAATCGGGCAATCTCCTGGTCGACGTCTTTGTACAACGCCTGATTGGCAAGCA
>CAYTVP010000304.1:2372-5653 GCA_964441675.1 uncultured Solibacteraceae bacterium
TTCCCGCGAGTACGCGGCGAGGGCTTCGAGATGCTTCCGGGAGGCAATCCAGCCAGGGAAGTCCGGTTTGTGCGAGCCCTGGACCTGGTGCGCAAATTCTGTGCCCGGCACGACCACCCCGACGAGCTTCAGTTCCAGGTTGGTCTTAGTAATCAGAAGCTCCGCCAGCTTCGACGAGAAGACGGCTCTCCGGATCGACTTTGCCAGCCCGAGCGTGCGTTCCTCATCGGCCACCTTCCGGGGTGCCGGAACCACCTCTCCGGTTTGGCCGGCGTCTCCCTGGTTTCCATAAACATCGTTGGCGTTATAGGCGAGGATTACCGCGTGCGGGCGGAATCGCGGCGCATATTCGAGAAAGCTCGTCAGATTGCGGTATGTGTTCGCGCCCGGAAGCGTTAGGTCCAGCACGGCGGCGTTCGGATAACCGGCGAGGCGTTGCTTGTTCAGCCGGTTACGGAGACGATTCGAAAAGATCTCTTCGGGCCGGACACCGGCGCCGTAGAGATAACTGTCGCCGACCACCATCACGCGGAAGCTGTTGTGGAACTCCCCTGGCGTCCCGCTTCGTACCGCTACCAGCTCCAGTGATTCCTTCGCGCTGTTTTCGAGATGGAAATGGTTCGTAAAGAAAAGGGTTCGGGCATCGAAGCGCAACATCAGCTCACCGGTGAAACAAAAGACCGCCGCGGCGGCAAGCGCCCGGATCGATTGGCGAAGACGCGGGGAGGCCGGTCGGGACCGCGCCTCCGTACGGGGAAGGCTGGCCGCCGGCGCGGCTACAGGCGATGGTTGGATGCTGCTTCTTGCGAAATTCACTGGAGGCACCGGTTAGAACTGGAAGTAAATGAACTGCTGATTGTCGAACACGCCGTAGGTGACGATAAACCAGAACAGAAACGAGGCCGCGAAGGAGCGCGTCACCCAGGAGTGCTCAAAAAACGCCGTTTGCCGGATGCGGTTTCCCGCGACGGCAAGCAGCGCCAGCATAGTCGCGAGGAATGCCAGGTCCCGCAAGGGCGCAAAGCCCGCTGCCGCGACGGCCAGGTTCAGGCTCCCGGAGACAACTCCCCATCCGGCGGCGCCGATTTCCCGGACGATGAAGACCGCGTCGGCGAGCGAATTCGCACGGAACAGTATCCAGGAAATCAGCACCAGATGAAAAGTGATCAATGCTGCGGCAAGGCTCTCGATGCGGGGTACCCGGTTGATCCTCAGCGCCGCGCGCAGCCGCTCGCGCCAGGCCGCCGTCAATCCCCCGGCGATGAGGTAGACGCCGTGAAGCCCGCCCCAGGCAACAAACGTCCAGCTGGCCCCGTGCCACAATCCGCTCACCAGGAAAGTGATCATGACATTCCGGAAGTGCCGCCGCCGGCTTCCTCCGAGTGGAATGTACAGGTAGTCGCGGAACCAGGTTGACAACGAAATGTGCCATCTCTGCCAGAACTCGCGAACCGATTTCGCCAGGTACGGCTGGCGGAAATTCAGCATCAGCTCAAAACCCATCACCCGCGCCGCCCCTCGGGCGATATCCGTGTACCCGGAAAAATCACAGTAGATCTGAAAGGCAAAACAGTACGTCGCCAGCAGCAGCTCGATTCCGGTGTGCGAAGCCGGATTCTGATAGATCGGATTAACGTACAGCGCCAGCCTGTCGGCGACGGCAACTTTCTTCACAAATCCCCAAAGCATCAGCCGCAGGCCCTCGCCGGCATTCGCCCAGGAGAATGTATGCGCCCGGTGAAACTGCGGCAGCATGTGATGCGCCCGCTCGATGGGGCCCGCAACCAGTTGCGGAAAGAAAGACACAAACGCGGCGAAAACCCCGAGATGGTGCTCCGGCTTGGTCACTCCCCGGTATACATCGATGGTGTAGCTGAGGCTTTGGAAAGTATAAAAGGACAGGCCGACCGGCAGCAGAATCTGGAGCTCCGGCAACTGAACGAACACGTTGTACTGGCCGGCGATCCAGGAAACCGACGACGTGACGAAGTTAAAGTACTTGAAAAAGAACAGCAGGCCCAGGTTTACGGCAATGCTGGCACCGAGATACATCTTCCGGCGCGAGGGTGTCTTTTCGCGCTCGAGCAGGCGGCCCGTCCCATAGTCGACCAAAGTCGAAAAGATCAGCAGACCGAGAAACTCGACCCGCCAGCAAGCGTAAAAATAGTAACCTGCCGCAAGAACAAGCGGCCAGCGGAAGCGCGGGGGCAATGCGAAATAGAGCATCACCACCACGGGGAAAAAGATCAGAAACTGGGCAGAGTTGAATAGCACGGCAGTATGAAATCTTTGAGGACCTCGGCGCTAGCGCGCGCCTCCGGCGGCAGCCATTGCCTTGGCGGCTTTCGGCTTCGAAGCGCGCCAGTGCGCATCGCAGGTGAACTCCGGAATCATCTCCGTGAGCTGCTGCACCACACCCACCGCGTCGCGGCGGTCGAGCAGATCCTGAAGCTGATCGAGCCAATCGAGGATCTCGCCCTGTTCGGTCTTCACCGACTGAAATACACGGATCTTCTGATGGGCCGTCGGAATCATGTTCTCAAAGCCGGTATTGATCTCTTCGTAGAGCTTTTCTCCCGGGCGCAACCCGGTGAACCGGATCTCAATCTCCTCATCGGGCACCTTGCCGGACAGCCGCACCATCTGGCGCGCCAGGTCGGCAATCAGGACCGGTTTGCCCATGTCCAGAACGAAAATCTCGGAGCCCTTGCCCATCGTCGACGCAAGCAGCACAAGCTGCACGGCCTCGCGGATGGTCATGAAGTAGCGCTTCATGTCAGGATGCGTCACCGTCACCGGACCGCCTTCCTCGATTTGTTTCTGGAAAGTTGGAATGACGCTTCCGTTGCTGCCGAGAACGTTACCGAACCGCACTGAGACAAACCGCGTCCCGCCGGATGGCATGCTCGAAAGGATCATTTCATCGACACGCTTGGTTGCTCCCATAATGCTTGTCGGATTGACTGCCTTATCGGAGGAAATCATCACAAACGATTCGATACCCTGCTCCCAGGCGGTTTGAACCAGGTTGTAGGTTCCGAATATGTTGTTGCGGATGGCTTCGAGCGGAAAAGCCTCCATCATCGGTACGTGTTTATAGGCCGCGGCGTGAAAAATCGCCCGGATTCGATACCGCTGAAGAGTGTCCTCGAGGCAGGCGCGATCCCGGATGTCGCCCAACACGGCAACCACCGGAACCTTGGGAAATTTCCGGCGCAGTTCATGATCGATGCGGAACAGGTCACTTTCCGCCTGGTCGAAGGCCACCAGCACCGAGGGCG
>CAYTVP010000305.1:0-5649 GCA_964441675.1 uncultured Solibacteraceae bacterium
CTTGGGTGTTATTACCGCGCTCATCGGAGGACCGTTGTTCATTCTCCTTCTGCTCCGCCATTCGCGGGAGGCGGCCGTGTCATGACGGAGTTGAGTGCAAAAGGAGTGACTCTTCATCGAGGCACGCGCAAAATCCTGGACGGCATTAGTGTCCACATTCCATCCGGTTCGCTTGTGTCGATTGTGGGGCCGAATGGAAGCGGCAAAAGCTCACTGCTTCGTGCCTTAGCTGGGATTTGGCCGATCTCGGAGGGCTCAATAGACATTGGGTCGCGCCCATTGAGCGAGTTTCGTCGTCGCGAACTTTCGCAGGCTGTGGTGTTTGTTCCGCAGGACACGCGAATGGACTTCGCATTCACAGTCGAAGAGATCGTTGCCATGGGCCGGCATCCGCGGAGGGGCCGCTTTCAACATGCGTCCACCGAGGACCGTCGCGCCATCGAGGCAGCGATGGACCATTGCGACATTTCTCATCTTCGAAGCCGCTTTGTGACGACGCTTTCCGGCGGTGAGCGTCAGCGCGTGGTTATTGCGCGAAGTCTCGCGGTAGAGCCCGAGATCATCTTGCTCGATGAGCCGACAGCAAGTTTGGATATTGAGCACAGCCTGCAAATTCTTGAGCAATGCAAGTCTCTCGCAGCTTCTGGACAATCCGTAGTGCTTGCCACACACGATCTAAATGCGGTGGCCAGGTATACAGACCATATCGTGCTAATTGACGCCGGTCGAATGGCTTATGCCGGCGATCGCGAGGGCGTGCTCAATTCGACGGTCCTTGATCGCGTGTTTGGAGTCGGCACCGAAGTATTAGTGAGTGCTGGCGGACATCCGGTTTACGTTTTTCACAAGAAAGAGGAATTGGAATGATTCGGTTGTTCGGGCTGTTTGTTGTTGCGGCCGCAAGCGTTTTCTGTCAGTCGACGTCCACTCTGGAAGGATCCGTAAAGGATGCGCAGGGAAACGCCGTCCAGGGGGCGGCAGTTCGCCTCTTCCGTCAGGACTCCGCTGCGGCGGAACGTGCCATTTCAGAGGACGATGGCGCGTTTACGTTGAATCGACTTAGCGCGGGCGCGGCGATTCTCCAAGTCGACAAACAAGGCTTTCGTACATCCACTATGACCATTGATCTGAAGTCAAACGAAACAGCGAAGTTCGATATTGTTTTGGACGTTGCCGGTGTCAGCGATTCCGTTCTAGTCACCGCTGCAGGAGTTCCTCAGAAACTCGATGAAATCTCAAAAGCCGTCAGCGTCGTGTCAGCGGAGGAACTAACGAACCGCAATGAATATTCGTTGAGCGATGTTCTGCGAACGGTTCCGGGACTGCTAATTACGAATGGCGGGGGTCCTGGCCAGAACACCAGTATGCGAATTCGTGGCTTGAGGACAGATGCCGCTGCCGTGCTGGTAGACGGCCTGCGGTTTCGCGACGCCTCCACAACGCAAGGCGACTCTAGTTCCTTTCTGTCCGCTTTGAATATTGTGTCGCCCGATCATGTCGAAATTCTTCGTGGCTCCGGATCGTCGCTCTATGGAACAAATGCGGTGGGCGGTGTCGTAAATGTCGTCTCGCAAGAAGGCGGCGGTCCGCTTCGCGGCGATTTGCAGGCAGAGGGCGGCAGACTGGGCCTGATGCGAGGTCGGGCCACACTCTCCGGCGGCGCTTTCCAGGACCGGTTGAAGTTTGCTGGCGGATTGATGCACTTAAACGTCATGAATGGCGTTGACGGAAATGATGCCAACCGGAGTACAGGCGCACAGGGTTTCGTTCGCTATGACTTCACTCCCAAGATCAATCTCTCGGGGCGACTATGGGGATCTGATGACTTTGTTCAGTTGAACAATAGTCCGACCACCACTGGAATACCCGCATCGAATTTCCCCAGCGATGGAGTTATTCCTGCCATTCCCCTATCTCCCGCTAATGTTCAAATTATTAACTCCGGAGGAGTACCGGACTACAGCGGTGTAACTTATGTGCCGGGGCGCGACGACACAGACAATCGCCGGTCATCGCGTTTCTACACAACAGCGGTGATCTACCGGCAAATGTTCACGCCGACCGCGAGTTGGCAGACGAGCTATCAGCGCGTTCATACCAGCAGAGTTTTCCAGAATGGGCCGAGCGGAGGAGGATTTCAGCCCGCCGCACCAAACCACTCAAACTATGTAGGCGACATCGACACGGTGGATGTTCGGGGGATGATCTATTTCACTCCAGCGATTAGCCTGACAGGTGGCTACGAATTTGAGCGAGAGGCGTACTTAGACACTCAAAATAACAACCTTCCGCCGCCGCGCTCTATCTCGGAGCGCACCAACATCCGTCAAACATCCAGCACTGGATACTTCGCCACACAGATGGGGTTCTTCGATCGTCGCCTTCAGGTGTCATTGTCCGGCCGTTTGCAGGCATACCAGTTGTCGCGCCCGGTATTCGACTACTCCGGCGTTCCGAATCCTTATGACAGCGCTTCGATTCCGACGCCCAAAACGGCATTGACCGGAGATGCATCAGTTGCCTATCTGATTCCGCGCACCAATACAAAGCTTCGAGGCCATTTCGGAAATGCCTACCGGGCACCCTCCCTCTACGAGCGATTTGGAGCGGGCTTTTCCAATAATCCTGTGACCGGTCTTACGGTCTTTACACCATATGGCGATCCTCGGCTGTCGCCCGATCGTTATAACTCCGTTGACGGTGGCATCGACCAATACTTGTTCAATAATCGCGTACGAGCATCGGCGACTTACTTTTATACGCGCGTTGTCTCGATCACAGCCTTCGACTCAAGCGGCGTCGTCCAACCCTCGATGGATCCCTATGGCAGAAGTTCCGGCTATATCAACGGTTCCGGCGGAATTGCGCGTGGCGCAGAGCTTTCCGTTGAGACTCGGCCTCTCAGGACACTGTCGCTGACGAGTTCGTATACCTATCTCCGCGAGAATACCGATCGGGACATTTCCGTCGCGGGTTTTTGGAAGATTCTCCAGGTTCCCGCTCACACAATGTCATTCTTGGCTACTAAGTACTGGGGATCCAGGCTCGACACGACGTTCTATCTAACTCACTATTCCACCTACTACTCCTCATTCTTCGCTGTGATCCGATCTCGAGCATTTGACTTTCCCGGCTTTACGCGAGCATCGCTCATCGGGAGCTATCGATTCTGGCAGAACGAGAAGAGTGCGCTGCGAATCTATGCGAAGGGCGACAACATCTTCAACCAGCGGTATTACCAGAACGGCTGGTTGGCGGCTGGTGCAACCGTCATCGTTGGAGCAGGATTTAGCTACTAATGCGTCATGCTTTGATACTCCGGCGTACCATCCTTCTGGCGGTGCTCGCTCTGTCGAGCTTCGGGCAGCCCTCACGCATTGTCTCGACCTCGCCGAGTATTACCGAGACGTTGTTTGCATTGGACCTGGGAAGCCGGGTGGTGGGAGTATCGACCTACTGTCGTTTTCCATCCGCGGTGTTGTCGTTGCCGAAGATCGGAACTTACAGCAAACCTGATCCGGAGAAGATTGCGCTACTGCAGCCAGACTTGGTGATCCTTCACAATTCGGCACCGAACCTCGCCGACCGGCTGACAGCGTTGGGAATACGCCACGCTGCCATAAAGATTGGGTCATTGGATCAGGTGTATTCCATGATCTCGGATATCGGAGCGGCTACGGGAGTTGCCGACCGAGCAGCCCGGCTCAATGACAAGGTAAAGGACGGGCTTGCGCGAATCCGTCATCAGAATCCCGCCGGGTCCGGACCAACAGTGCTCATCATTGTCGGAAAGAATCCGGGCTTACTTACAAACCTGATTGCGACAGGACCGAAAACATATCTTGGCGAGCTGCTCGAAATTGCGGGTGGCCGGAACGTCCTCACCGACACGTTCATCGCCTATCCTCGCATCTCGTTGGAAACGGTTGTCCGACTGAATCCGGATGTAATTCTCGATGCCTCCATGATGGGCGAGGTACATGCGAGCGCCGACGGGTTGGAATCCCGGTTGCGAGATCCCTGGATGTCACGCGTTGAGCTAAGTGCAGTAAAGCACAGCCGTGTGTTTGGACTAGTATCGGAGACTTTGGTCACTCCCGGGCCACGAGTTGTTGAGGCCACCGAGCTCATTCGCGAACGCATCCACGCAACGGAAATCCGCTAATGCAGTCTATGCTCACCGTCCAAGAAATCTCGTTCGGATACCTAGATCATCCTGTTCTCGATTCGGTGAGCTTCACGGCAAAAGCAGGTGAGTTTCTGGTGCTCATGGGAGTAAACGGCGCCGGCAAGAGTACACTTCTCGATATCGTCGCCGGGCTGCGCAGGCCGGAGTCCGGGACGGTTCGGCTGCAAGGGAAAAACCTTGCGGCATATTCAGCAAGAGAGCGATCGCAGATTATCAGCCACCTTCCTCAGGGCAACAGTCGCGAGCTACCATTCACAGTCGAGCAAGTCGTACTCATGGGCCGGTACGCGTATGCGGACCACTGGTTTGAATCCACAGAGGATTACACCTACGCCGAGGATGCGATGCGGAGGATGGACTGTCTGCAGTTTCAAAGGCGCCGGTACTCGACGCTCAGCGGGGGCGAACAGCAACGCGTCCTTCTGGCCGCCTGTATTGCACAATGTCCGCGCATCATGCTGTTCGACGAGCCCTCCACTTACTTGGATGTACACCAACAGTTGCAGTGCTTTTCAACACTGGCCGAACTGGCACAGGAGGGCGCGCTTTGCGTAGCTGTCACTCATGACCTAAATCTTGCCCTAGCGCACTGCACCCGAATCGTGCTGTTGAATCAGGGAAAGATTGCAGCCGACTTCGCGACGGAGAAAGCCGGTGCTTATCCGGACTGGTTATCGTTTCTTTCGCCACATTTGAAAATGTCCCGAACACTGGATGGGAAATCCTGGGTGGTGTATCGATGAGCAGTGCTGCACTCTTATCCAGAACCGCGACGACCGGTTGGATCTGGGCCTCCGCGGTGCTCTTCCTCCTCGCGGTCATGTTTCTTCCGTGGGTCGGAGCCGGGTCAATCAGCGCTGACCGTGTCTTAGTAAAAGCAGCACCTGACTATCCGATCTTCGTAGAGCTTCGTGTGTCGCGAACGTTGCTGGGCCTATTGGCCGGTGGCGCTTTGTCGCTTACTGGCGGTCTCTTCCAGGCAATGCTACGGGATTCTCTGGCCACGCCGTACACTTTGGGTGTTTCCTCCGGTGCGGCGCTGGGAGCCGTAGTGACTTTCGCGTTGGATTTCGATCGACTGCTGGGGTTTCCTGCGTCCTGGGCGGGGGCGTTACTCGGAGCGCTGACAGTTCTCTTCATCGTCGCCGGAGCATCCTGGAAGAAGGGGCACCTCAGCGGCGTTCGCTTACTGCTATCCGGAATCGCGCTGAACAGTATCTGTTCGGCGTTCATCCTACTCATTCACGGAGTCGTGCGGGATCATCGTTCGTTTTCGATTACGCAATGGCTCCTGGGCAGCGTGGACGCGGTGAGCTACAAGGCTCTGCTGGTATTTGCTTTGGTAGTTCTGATTGCTTCGACAGTCGTCATTGGCCAAGCGCGAAGCTGGAATCTGCTGGCCGTCGGCGAAACGTGGGCTGGTGCCCGTGGGGTCGATCTGCGGGGATTGACGATAGTCG
>CAYTVP010000306.1:0-5637 GCA_964441675.1 uncultured Solibacteraceae bacterium
GGCGGCGAGGCGCAGCGCATCCAACTGGCCACGTGCCTGGGATCGCGCCTGCTCGCCGCCGGACAGAGTGGCGGATAGACGGTCGAGCGTCAGGTATTGGAGCCCTACGTCGTTTAGAAACTTCAACCGCTGCCGGATCTCAACGAGCACATTTGCGGCGACGGCCTGCTGCTCTGTCGCCAGATCCAGAGTGTTGAAGAACTGAAACGCCTCCGCGATATTCAACTGCGCCGCATCGGCGATGGTCCTTCCCGCGATCTGAACATTGAGTGCCTCCGGACGCAGCCGCGAACCGCCGCAGTCCGGACATTCGGCGTAGCCGCGGTACCGGCTAAGAAAAACGCGAATGTGCACCTTGTACTTCTTCGTCTCCATTTCGGCAAAGAAATGGCGGACGGCTGCGGCGATGACATTGCGTTCCGCCTTTGTCAGCTCCGAGTAGGGAACTTTCCAGCGGCTGCGTTCAATGCCTCGCGGTCCGCGGGCAGATTTCTTAAAATCGTCGAAAAACCAGGTGTAGCTCGGCTTCGTCCAGGGATCGATGGCGCCTTCGTCGAGAGATTTCGACGAATCGGGAATTACCAGTTCCATGTCGTAGTCGATCGTGCGCCCGAAACCCTGGCAGCGCGGGCACGCTCCGAATGGGTTATTGAAGCTGAACAGGCGCGGCTCGGGCTCAGAAAACGCCATGCCGCACGTCTTACAGGCGAAAGCTTCGCTGAACCGGATTTGACTCGGCGGAAATGTTCCTGCCTCTTCGAAAACCACTTCCTGCGCTTCCCGGTAGCAGATCTCGACGGTGTCGACCAAGCGCTGCCGCAGATCCGGTGCGATGGCAAATCGGTCCACCAGCGCAAACAGCGGCTTTCCGAAGTCAATTTCGAGCAGCGATTCCGGCGTCGAAAACTCGAAAGTTTTACCATCCTGGTACAGACGGTTGAACCCCTTGCCACGAAGCTCAAACAGACGGTCTCGCAGGGCCGCGGATGCCGACACGGCCTGATTCTTCTTCGCCGGCTGCGCCGGAGGCGAGCTGACGTGAATGGGAAACAGCGCGTACCAGCGTGATCCATCCCGGTTGGCCAGCATTTGCTCGGCAACGCGATCCACTGTGTCGCGCTCCACCGGTTTCTGACAGTTTGGACACCAGGTGACACCGGCGCGTGCCCAAAGCAGCCGCATGAAGTCATAGATCTCCGTTGCGGTGGCTACCGTCGAGCGCGGATTCCGGGTAGTATTCTTCTGCCGGATGGCGATGGGGGGAGCAATCCCCTCAATCTCATCAAGATCCGGTTTCTCCATGCGCTCCAGAAACTGGCGGGCGTAGGAGGAAAGGCTCTCTACGTACCGTCGCTGGCCTTCCGCATAGATCGTGTCAAAAACAAGCGAAGACTTGCCCGAGCCGGATACACCGGTCACCACTGTCAACTGGTTGTGCGGTATATCGACGGACAGATTCTTAAGGTTATGAACGCGCGCACCGCGAACCGAGATAGAGGACGTCACGAGGGGTTTCTTCTATTCTATCGAGGGAGCGTCCTTGAACCCATTTGCGCGAGATTTGATCGATTGGTATGAGCGTTCGTATCGCAGGCTTCCCTGGCGCGAAACCACCGACCCGTGGAAGATCCTGGTATCGGAGGTGATGCTGCAGCAGACCCGCGTAGCCGCGGTAGTTCCCTTCTATGAACGATTCCTGGCACGCTTTCCGGATGCACGAAGTCTTGCGGATGCCGGGGAGCAGGAGTTGCTGGCGGCATGGGCCGGTCTTGGCTATTATTCGCGGGCACGTAATTTACAGCGGGCAGCACGGGCAATTTCGGAGGCGGGGTCATTCCCGAGACACTTTGAAGGGATCCGGGCGCTGGCGGGGGTCGGAGATTATACGGCGGCTGCTGTTGGCTCCATCGCGCTCGGCCTGCCTCATGCGGTTCTCGACGGAAATGTGTTGCGGGTAGCCGCCCGCCTCTCGAACGATGCAGGCGACATCGGTGTCCGCGTAGTGCGAGATCGTTTGCGCGCGTACATGCAGAGACGCCTGCCCGCGGAATCGCCAGGCACGTTTAACCAGGCAGTGATGGAACTCGGCGCAACCATTTGTGTGCCGCGTGGGCCCAAGTGCCTCCTCTGTCCCGTTCGCGACCATTGCGAGGCACAGAAAGCGGGGACTGCTTCTGAGCTGCCGGTAAAGCCCGCGAAGCCGGACCGGATCGCAGAAGAAAAGCAACTTCTGATTGTTCAGCGGGTTACAAAGAAGAGTGCTGTGTTGCTGTGGCAGCGTCCCGCCGGTTCGAAGCGATTGCCCGGTTTCTGGGAACTTCCGGAGGCGCAGCAGCTTCCCCGGGCAGAACCAGGGCGTTACATCGGAAGTTTTCGGCATGGAATCGTCAACTCTTCGTATACAATCACCGTCAGGAAGGCGTCACTCCCGCGGGCGCCAAAGGGGTTTCACTGGATCGAGAAGTCGAGACTGCGAAAGTTGCCATTGAGTACGATGGCTCGCAAAGCATTGTATTTGCTTGAAAAATTCGCTTCAGAGGAGTGAAAAAATGAGGAAGTATGCGTTAATCGCGGTGATCGTTGCCGCGCCTGTTCTGCTCTTCGCATTCGCATCCGGTCCGATTCCGGGCCGAGCGGGTGTGCCGGGTGAAGGAAATTGCTCCATGTGCCATATGGGTACGTCCGTGGGGACCAGCATGACCATTGCCGCTTCCGACGGCAATACATACACCCCAGGAACAGCCAAAACCATCACCATCACCATTACCGACAGTCATAACGTCTATGGATTCCAGGCGACAGCGCGCGCGGCTGCCGACGCCAAGGCGCAGGTAGGGGCCTTTGCGGCTGAGGGGTCCTATCGCATTCGATGCGCCAATGCGGATCTTGCGGATCTGGGGACTAATAAGCCAGCAACCGGATGCCCGGCGACCCATCCGCTCGAGTACATTGAGCATGCCTCGCCGAGCAATTCGAACACATTCACTTTTACCTGGACACCTCCCGAGTCGGCGACCGGCGACGTAATCCTCTACGCCGCAGGCAACGCCGCTAACGGCAACGGAGCCAACACCGGCGATCGTATTCACACCGCGACACTTACGCTGACGGCAGGCGCCAGCGGAGGGCCTCCCGCGATTTCTGAGGGCGGCGCTGTGACTGTTATCAATTTCGGTGGAAGCACCAGCACCGCCCCGCAAAGCTGGCTCGAAATTTACGGAACCAACCTGGCTGCCAGCACGGCCGATTGGACTGAGGGCATCGGCTCCGGTACCGCCCCCACCGAAATTGCAGGCACCAGCGTGCAAATTGGAGGGCAACCGGCATTTCTCAGCTATGTCTCTCCTGGTCAGGTGAATGCGCAGGTGCCTGACGGAATCGGCGCCGGTCCGACAACTCTAACGGTGCAGACCGCCGCGGGCACTAGCGGCAACTATACGATTCAAGTGGCCGCGGTAAATCCATCGTTATTCGCTCCGCCCATACTGCGCGTCAACAGCAGGCAGTATGTCGGCGCCCTGCATGACGCCAGCACGTATGTCGGCCCGCCCGGTTTTGTCGACGGGTTGACCTTTCGCACCGCGGTGCCGGGTGACGTGATCACGATCTACGCCGTGGGCCTCGGTGAGGTATCTCCCGCCCAAGCCGCGGGCGAGGTAACGCCGGATACACCTACAAAGACAATCCCCAACATCTCGCTGACATTCGGAGATCAGCCGGTTACGCTGCAGTTCGCTGGTTTGACGCCGCAGGCGGTCGGCCTGTATCAGTTGAATGCAGTTGTTCCAAACGTCCCGGCCGGTGATTATGAGATCCGGGGTACGATCAACGGTGTAGCCATTCCGGCCGGGTTGTTCATTAATCTGCAATAGGTAAAAGGGACGACATCAGAGTGGGGCTTAGTTCTCTCGGGATTGTTGTGTTTGCCGCCATCGTGCCGGCAGCAGTGTTTGCCAGCTCCAGCTGGGTAGGGGCTGGTGAATCCGGCGCGCCAAACGATCGAGGGACGTGCGCTTCGGCGGGATGCCATGTTGGCCAGGAACCCGGAATCCGGGTAGAGATTACCGCCGAGGGCGGCAACACCTATGTGCCGGGCCAAACGAAGCAGATCACAATCTCGATCGACGATTCGGCCCCAGTCTACGGCTTTCAGATGACGTCGCGGCTGGTGAACGACCCGCTGGTGCAGGCGGGCACGTTCCAGCCGCTCGATAACCGGGTCGGTGTCTGGTGTTCTACGCCGGGCCTGGTCAGCTCGCCCCGAGGGGCATCAGGCTGTCCGGCGAGCGCGCCGCTCGAATACATCGGCCACAATCAACGGACGACAACGTCGGTCTTTATCTTTCGCTGGACGCCCCCTGCCTCTGGCGCGGGCGAAATTATCTTTTACCTGGCGGCGGTCGCCGGCAATAACAACAACAACGCCACATCGGACCGCGTGCACATCGCCCAATTGCGGCTTGCGGCTCCCTTCCCTCCCTCTATAGGGGCCGGGGGCATCATCTCCGCGGGCAACTTTGGCGGGCGGGCCATAGCGGCTCCGCAAACCTGGGTGGAAATCTATGGCAACGATCTGGCACCGACTACGGCGACGTGGGACGCGGCTGTGGCAAGCGGAGTCGCGCCGACAGAACTCAATGGTGTAACGGTCACAATCGGTGGACGGCCAGCGCCCTTGAGCTATGTATCGCAGCGCCAGATCAATGCGCAGATTCCGGATGGAATCGGACCAGGACAGGCGACGGTTGCAATCCGAACGCCGGCAGGCGCAACCGGCGGTTATGTTTTGCAAGTGGCCGACGCCAGTCCCGGCGTGCTGGCTCCGCCAACTTTCCGCGCCGGCGGCAGGCAGTTCGTTGCGGCATTGAATGCCGATGGTTCGTTCGTCGGCCAGCCGAATTTCCTGGGGCCGACTATCGTCACCCGTTCCGCCAGGCCCGGCGACCAAGTGGTTCTCTATGCGATCGGCTTGGGACCGACCAACCCCCGTCAGACCGCCGGAACGGTCGTACAAGACCCTAACGCTCTTGGGTCGTTCATCCTGCGCATCAATAATATTCCAGTCCAGACAACGTATGCCGGTCTGGCACCTGGTGCAATAGGCCTATATCAGATCAACTTCATCGTCCCGGATGTTGGAACCGGTGAGTTCCCGGTTACGGGCAGCGCTGTAGCGGGAACTACGTTCCAGCCGAACCTTTTCATCAACCTGCGCTGAGAGGTTTTTCCGGCAACGATGACTAACAGGTTTGCCGGTCAGTTCTCTCATTCTCTGGGCGGTACTTGTTGCGCAGTCGCAATCATCTCCGCTCGCGCCGCGATACTCGGCCGAAAGTCTTGTAAACGCTGCGTCCAATACGGTTGGTCCGCTTGCGCCGAACACGATCGCCACGCTCTATGGGGCGAACCTTTCATTCGAGACACGCGCAATCACCCCGGAGGACATGCGGGGAAACACGTTGCCCACCGTTTTGCCGCAGACGGGTGTCCGGATCCTGATCAACGGGACGCCCGCGGCCATTTTTTACGTCTCGCCGGGTCAAGTGAATTTCGTTGTTCCTTCCAACCTTATTCCGGGCACCTTCCGATTGGAGTTGGCTCGGAGCGGCCTCGCGGGACCCGAAGTGAAATTTGCGG
>CAYTVP010000307.1:0-5633 GCA_964441675.1 uncultured Solibacteraceae bacterium
CTTTCGCCATTAATGCGTCGTCGATGTGCGCGCGCACTATCTCCTCCTGCGCCGGATGCCGGCCCGTTTTTCCGTCGATCGAACCCGGACGAAATTCCATCGACGCGCGCGGGCCGATCTCGGCAGTGCGCTGGCGGGCATATTCGGCCGACAAAAGAGTACTGGCTGGAACCTTCACGAAGCGCGGATCGCCGTAGTAGGTGTCACGATCGGCATAGGCGAGCTTCAGCGCTTCCACCATAGTGTGCAAGTATTCCGTGGAGTTGTAGCCAAGAGCACGCATGTCTTTGCCCTCGAGCATGTTCAGCGCCTCGAGCATCGAAGGGCCTTGGCTCCAGAAATCCGCCTTGTAGACGACGTGGCCGCGATAGGTCGCCGACCGCGGTTCTTCCACTTCAAGGTGAAAGGCGGCCATATCCTCATAGCGCAGCAGCCCGTCATGAGCACGTGAGAAGGCGTCTATTTTGCGGGCAACGTCGCCGCGATAAAAATGATCCCGTGCGGCGTCGATAGCGGCAGTACGCGACTTTCCGGCTGCCAGTGCGTTCTTCTCCGCGGCCGCGAGCGATCGTATCGTTGCGGCCAACTGTGGCTGCCGGAACATCTCTCCGGCGGCGGGAACGCGGCCGTGAGGAAAGAAAACGCTTTTCGTTGTGGGCCACAACTCAGCGAACCGGCGCATGCTGCGGATAGATCCGGCGCGCGTCTCATCGAGAGGCATGCCGTCTGCCAGCTCCGCTGCCGGAGCGATCACTTCCCCAAGGGACTTCGTGCCAAACTCGCGCAGCGCCAACAGCGCGGCGTCCACCATGCCCGGCACCAGCGCCGGCATCAAACCGGCTACCGGAACAAAGCCCTTCAACCCGTTTGGTTCCAGATTGAGAACTTCGCCGGGACGCAAGCGGCGGTTGCGGAACAGATCCGCGGACGCCATCTTCGGCATCGTGCCCACACCGGCAATCGAGTAAACCTTGCCGGTTTTGGTCCTGATCAGGATCGGCGCTTCGCCGCCGAATCCGAAGTGTGAAAATTCGCAAACAGACGCGGCCAGCATCGCCGCCACTCCGGCGTCCACTGCGTTTCCGCCCGCGTAATATAGCCGCATCCCGGCGTCGGTCGCAAAATCAGTACCTCCTGTGACGGCGCCGCGCGTACCCCGCACTGCCAACCGAACGGGCCGGTCGCTCTCCTTTCGCTGCGCCGGCAGCGGAAACGTCAGGACTGCGATGATCAACCAGCGAAGCGCGGTTCTCATGAGAACATGGTGACATGAACGAGATCGAGGAGCTTTTGGAGCGCTTTCGCAGAGGGAGCGAACTCCTGGCTGCCTCGACTACCGGTGCGGCCGGACCGGAGCTCGACTTCAAGCCGGCACCCAATAAATGGAGCGTTCGCCAGATCGTCTGCCACCTGGCGGACTCGGAGATGGTAGGCGCTATGCGGCTTCGTCAAACCATTGCGGAAGACAGCCCGAGCATTCAGTGGTTCGACGAGAAAGCCTGGGCGGAAAAGCTGGATTACTCGAAACGAAAATTGTCCCAGGCCGTCGAAACCTTCCGTCGCGTCCGCTCGGAAAATTATGAATTATTGAAGGACCAGCCTGCGGATGCATGGTCCCGAACCGCCATCCATACCCGCGACGGCGCGACGACTCTACTTGACCTTTTGCGCACTTACGCGCATCATGCGGAGAACCACGTCGTTCAACTGCGCGACGTTCGCGCAGCCTACAAGGAATCCAGAAAATGACTCTGACTCTCACGCTTGCGCTTTTACTGGCAGCCGATTTATCCCCGGACGCACGGTCGTGGTGGAAGCACGTGGAGGTGCTGGCCGACGACAAGATGGAGGGCCGCGACACCGGGTCGAAGGGCCATCGAATGGCGGCGGCGTATGTCGCGCAGGAGTTCGAAAGAGCTGGACTAAAGCCCGGCGGGACTGACGGCTATACGCAGCCTGTGCCGTTTCATGTCCGTAAAATCGACGAGTCGGCGTCCAGCATCGATCTGATCCGAGGTGAAGGAATTACCGAGAAGGTAACTCTTGGCCGTGAAGCGGCCATCAGCATCCGCGTCGATCCGAAACCGCTGGTCGAGGCTCCGGTGGTGTTTGCGGGTTACGGTTTTGCGGTGCCGGAGAAAAACTACGACGACATCAGCGGTCTCGACATGAAGGGCAAGCTGGTGATGTACATCATGGGCGTGCCCGAGGGGATTCCGTCGGAGTTGGCGGCTCATTACCAGTCTGCCGCGGAACGCTGGAACCGGCTAAAGGCCGCGGGCGCGATCGGGGTAATCTCCATCCAGAATCCCCAAAATGCCGACATCCCCTGGGCACGTGCATCGCGGTCGCGTTTGTTGCCCAGCATGGATCTGGTCGACCCAAAATATCTGGAAACAACCGGCATGGAGATTTCGCTGGCCTGGAATGCGGAGCGGGCCGACCGCCTGCTTCAGGGTTCGGGACACACGATGGAGGAATTGCTAGCGCTGGCCAGCGCGAAAAAGCCGCTTCCGCGGTTTCCGCTGGATGTGAAGCTGCGAGTGAAAACGCAAGTGACACGATCCGAAGTAGAGTCGCAGAACGTAATTGGAGTCATTCCCGGGTCGGACGCAAAGTTGTCGGGCGAGTATATTGTGCTGTCCGCACACCTTGACCACATCGGCAAGAGCATCGTCGTCGAGGGAGATGGAATTCACAACGGCGCGATGGACAACGCCGCCGGGATTGCCTCTCTGATGGAGATCGCCCGCATGTTCCGGGACAGCGGCTTCAAGCCGAAACGGTCGATCGCATTCGTTGCGGTGACAGGAGAGGAAAAGGGGCTGCGCGGCTCGCGCTTCTTTGCTACACACTCCACGCTTCCCGGAAAGATCGCCGCCGATGTCAACATGGACATGTACCTGCCGATCCATGAGCTGAAAGTGTTGCGCGTTCTTGGCCTCACCGAGTCGGATATGGGTGACACGATGACCGCCGTCGCGAAAAAGGAAGGCGTGCGTGTCCAGCCGGACCCCCAGCCGGAGCGAAATGCGTTCATCCGCAGCGATCAATACAGCTTTGTGCGGGAAGGGATTCCTTCGATCAACGCGGGATTCGGCTATGACCCCGGCTCACCCGAAGCGAAGATCCACAAGGACTGGCTTACCGAGCGGTATCACGGCGTCACCGACGATGTGACGCAGCCTGTCGATAAGGAAGGCGCCGCCAAATACAACAAGATCCTGTTTGAATTCACAAAGATCGTGGCGAACCAGAATGTGGCGCCGCACTGGAAATCATCGAGCTTCTTCAAGCGCTTCGAGAAGCGTTAGCCGGTAGTCTTTGCACGAAACACACAAATTGAGCGTCTGGTTATCGGAAGGCTTCCGTGCCTGAATTTGTTCTCAAGTACGCCGACGATCGCGGTCAAATCCGTACGGAGAATGCGGAAGGTGTCTCCGAGCAGGAGGTTCGCGAACGCCTCTCCTCGCAGGGATTTCTGGTTTACTCCATTCGTCTGCGCGGCGGTTTGCGTGACGCGGCCACGACGCCTTCCCGGCGAAAGCTGGACATGGAGAAGTTTCTCATCTTCAACCAGCAATTCGTCACTCTCATTCGCGCCGGGCTTCCGATCCTGAAATCTCTGGATTTGCTGGCGGAACGGCTGACCGACCAGAAGCTGCAGCCGTCGGTCCGCGCTGTGCGGGATGAAGTCAGAACCGGTGTCCTGCTTTCCGATGCGTTCGGGCACCAGAACCTGTTCCCACCCATTTACGTCACCAGCGTCATGGCCGGCGAGAAGTCGGGGGCGCTGGTCGAAGTGCTCGACCGCTTTGTTACGTACCAGAAGCTGGCGCTTTCGGCCCGGAAGAAGCTCCTTCTTTCCCTGCTCTACCCTTCGATTCTGATCTTCCTGGTGATCTGCCTGGTTGTGTTTCTGGTTACCTACGTGGTGCCGAGCTTTGCCGAGTTGTACGACGGCATCGCGGCGGAATTGCCCGGGCCTACCCAGGTCCTGATCGCAGTGGGAACAACCGCGCGGGAGTACGTGCTTTTAGGCTTTGCCGCACTGGTCGCTTCGATTGTCGGCTTCCGGCTGTGGTCTCGCGGCGAAGCCGCGCAAGTTCTCCTGGACCGCCTCAAGCTGCGGACTCCGGTACTCGGTGAAATCTGGGTAAAGTTTCAAATATCCCAGTTCTCGCGTGTTCTTTCGACTCTGCTGGTGGGCGGCATTCCTCTCGTGCAGGCGCTTGAAACTGCCGGCGATTCCACCTCCAGCCAACTCCTCCGCAAAACACTGGAAAAGGCCCGGAGGATGGTTCGGGAGGGGCAATCTTTATCGAACAGCCTGTCGGCAACCGGAGTTTTCCCCGGACTCGCTGTCGACATGGTAGAAGTTGGCGAATCGACCGGCGCATTGGCACCCATGCTGAACTCGGTGGCCGAATTTTATGAGGATGACGTACAAACCCGGCTCGCCGCAGTACTCGGGCTGATTGAGCCGGCCATCATGATCTTTATGGGCATCTTTGTTGCCTTTGTATTAATTGCTCTTTATCTGCCGATTTTTTCCCTGGCGGATACACTTCGATAAAGAGCGGGTAGTTTCTCCTACACGTTTCGAAGCTTTCAAACGTCAATCTTTTCGTCTCCAGAAATGGCTACAGACAGACTCCGTATTGCCGATCCGCAGCAGGAAATAGCACAGGCGCGTCAGCTTGCGCTCCGCTATCGCGCTGATTTTATTGATCTTCGCGAGGCCCGGATCGATCACGACCTGTTCCGTTCGGTTCCCGTCGACCTGATGTTCAAGTCGAACTTCGTACCGATCCAAAAGGAAAACGGCGTGCTGGAGATCGCCATCGCCGATCCACGCAATCTGAACCTGCTGGACGAGCTTTCTCTGGTCCTCGGCACCAAGCTTCGGGTCAAAGTAGCGACCCTCTCCCAGATTGCCGACCTTCTTAAGAAAACCGAGCAATCCCAACGCGTCCTCGAAGAGGTGACGGAGGGATTTGCGCTCGATCTGGTGGGCGATGACGAGAATGCCGAAGAGACTCTTTCGATCGACCGGCTCTCGGGCGATTCCGATATCGCGCCTGTCATCAAGCTGGTAGACACAACCATCTTCAATGCGCTGGAGCGCCGGGCCTCCGACATCCACATTGAGACGCGCGATCAGGAAGTAGCGATCAAGTACCGCGTGGATGGCGTTTTACACTATGCGATGCCGCCGATCGCAAAGGACTGGCATTCCATGATTCTTTCGAGAATCAAGGTCATGGCCGAGCTCGATATTGCCGAGCGGCGCGTTCCGCAGGATGGCCGCTTCCGCGTACGGTACAAGGGACGACTGATCGACTTTCGCGTGTCGGTGATGCCGACGGTTCATGGCGAGGACGCGGTGCTTCGCGTACTCGACAAAGAATCGATGAGCGAAAAGTTCGCGAAGCTTTCGCTCGATGTTGTCGGATTTTCGGAAGCCGACGTCACGAAATTCCGGCGCTACATCAAGGAACCGTATGGAATGGTGCTGGTGACGGGCCCCACCGGGTCCGGTAAGACCACCACGCTATACGCAGCATTGAGTGAGATCAAGAACGACGAAGACAAGATCATCACCATCGAAGATCCCGTCGAGTATCAGATCA
>CAYTVP010000308.1:0-5609 GCA_964441675.1 uncultured Solibacteraceae bacterium
CGAACAGATCTTCCTGCGGAATCCGCAAGATTTTCGTGCTGTGTACAGCTACGCGGAACTGCTGTTCCTGTCGGGAAGATACCAGGACACCCTTGCCACGCTGACGAAGGTGCGGACCGAGGACCGAGCGAATGCGGATTACTACAATTTGGCCGGTATGGCCTATGCCGCGATGGACGATCTCCCAACTGCGTCCCGTGCGGTGATCAAAGCGATTGAGCTGGCGCCGGACCGTCCGGATTTGCTGATGAATCTCGCCGGGCTGTATCAGCGCGCGCTGGATCATAAGTCAGCATTGATGACACTGAACAAAGCAGTGAAAATGCCGTCCGCTCCTCCGGAAGCATTTTTCGCCCTGGGTGTTACCCAATTCAACCTGGGCAACTTTCAGGAAGCCGTGAATACTTGCGAAAAGGCCATTCGCCGCCGGCCGGATTTTGCCGAAGCGCATCTTCTGATGGGGCGAGCCTATGTGTCTCTCAACCAGTTTCCGGCCGCGCGGCGTACGCTTCAACGCGCGGTGGAGCTTCAGCCGGACTGTGAGCGATGCTACCTGGAACTTGCGCTGGTTTCCCCCGCGGTTGATTCCGAGAGACTCCTGCGGAAGGTTCTTGCCGGCAATGCCCGGCAGGCTGAAGCGCATTTTCGGCTTGGTCAGTTGTTGGCCGGCCAGAAGCGGACCGGCGAGGCGATCGCAGAACTGGAGCAAGCTGTTGAACTCGACGTTAGTGACGATCGTGCCTACTACCGCCTGGCAACGCTCTACCGCGCTCGGGGCGACGAACAGAAGGCAGCTGAAATCTTCGCCATGCTAAAAGAAAGAAAAGAGACGCGTCGTCAGAAATCAGAAGCCAATCTGAGCGGAAAGCCAGTACCCAATCGATAAAATTCGGTTGTAATAACATGGATTCGACAGGTACGGCGACAGAATCTTCCCAATGAAGACGGCCATCCATCCACTGCTTCGATCGAGCAACCTCATCTTACTGCTGGGTTGCGGGGTTCTTGCCCAAACCCCTGCAGCGTCTCCGAACGTTGCACTTTTTGAACAACGCATTCTGCCCGTACTCACCAAGAATTGTGCCGGCTGCCACGCCGGAGGCAGTCCGGCCGCCGGGCTGGTTGTTGGAAGCTTCGACGGGCTGCTCGCAGGCGGAAAGCATGGACCGTCGCTCATCCCGGGAGATTCGAAGCAGTCTCTTTTGATGCAGTACATTCGCGGCGAGCAGAATCCACGCATGCCGATGGGCGGAACCCTCCCGGACGAGACGATTGCCTCGCTGGCGAAATCCATCGACGGGATGCAGCCGCTTCCGAAGACGGCGGGCAAGCGAGACTCGTACCTTGATTGGCTGCTCAGAAAACCATTAGCGCCCGCCATTCCGCCGGTTCATAATACGCAGTGGGTCCAGAATCCGATTGACGCGTTTATTCTGGCGCGGCTCGAAGGCAAGGGACTCACCCCCGCGCCTCCCGCTTCCAAGCGAGCTCTGCTGCGCCGCGTCTACTTCGACCTGATTGGATTGCCGCCTTCGCCGGAAGAAGTCGAATCGTTCGAGGCCGATTCTTCGCCCGGCGCGTATGAGAAGGTGATCGATAAGCTGCTTGCCGATTCCCGTTACGGGGAACGTTGGGGCCGCCATTGGCTGGACCTTGCCCGCTTTGCGGAATCCGATGGGTTTGCGATTGATGGTGAACGTCCCACGGCGTGGCGCTATCGCGACTACGTGATTCGCGCATTCAATGAGGACCGGCCATACGACACGTTTATCAAGGAGCAAATCGCAGGTGATGAGATGCAAGGTGGCCAGCGGTCCGATCGTCTGGTGGCCCTCGGTTTTCTGCGCATGGGCACTTGGGAGGCCGACGCGAACTTCAAGACGCAGCTCCGCCAGGACGTACTGAACGAATTGACAGGAACCGTAGGGCAGGTCTTCCTCGGGTTCACGGTCGGGTGCGCGCGATGCCACGATCACAAGTACGACCCGATTCCCCAAAGAGATTTCTACCGTTTACAGGCGTTCTTTGCGCCCATGCGTGTGGAAGACCGGCCGGCGCCGTTTCTTGAGGTAGAACATCCCAAGGTCATGCGAACGAAGCTTCGCCATTATGAGGATGAATCCGATGCGGCGGAGGAGGCATTAAAGAAGGTCGAGGAACGTTTGAAGGCCAAGTTTGTCGCAGCAAAAGAACTAAAACCGGACGACAAGAAAGCTGCCGAGTATCTCGCCGCCCTGAAGAACGCGAAGGATCCGCTCTTCACCGAAGAAGAGCGTAGCGAATGGCGGAGCGTAACCAACCAGGCGCGGAAGATGCGCGAGAGCGTGGCGCGGTATCGTCCGGTTGCCTATGCCGTATCCGACGTCGCGCCGCCTCATGTACCGGAGCTGGCTTCCACATATGTACTCGCCGGAGGTGAACTTGCAAACCGCGGCGAAAAAGTGGAGCCCGGATTCCTCCAGGCGGTTATCGGCGATAAGGCCGATGCCAAGATCCCATTTGCGGGTGGAAGCTCCGGGCGGCGTACTGCTTTGGCGAACTGGATTGCCTCCCCGGATAATCCGCTCACCGCGCGAGTGATGGTGAACCGGATCTGGATACACCATTTCGGCGAGGGAATTGTTCGGACTCCGAGCGATTTTGGAATTAACGGCGACCGCCCGACGCATCCCGAACTGCTGGATTATCTGGCCACCGAGTTTGTCGAGAAGAAGTGGAGCGTGAAGTCAATGCACAAACTCATGCTTCTCTCGAATACCTATCGTCAATCGACGGCGCATTCTGAATTTCAGAAGTACTCGGAAGCTGATCCGAAAAACGCGCTGCTGTGGCGGATGAATTGGATACGCCTCGAAGGGGAGACGATTCGAGATTCCGTACTTTCCGCCAGTGGGCGGTTGCGCAAATCGGATGGCGGTCCTGGTGTCTTTGTAAGTGTTCCCGCTGATGTTGCCGAGGGGTTCGAGTTCTTCAAATGGTTTCCTTCGACCGAAGATGAGCAGGCGCGGCGGACCATCTACACATTTCAGCGCCGATCGGTCGCGAACCCGATGATCGAAGTTTTTGATGGAGCAAACATGAGCGAGGTTTGCTCGCGTCGTAGTTCGACGGTTGTTCCGACGCAGGCCTTTTCGTTGTGGAACTCCGAGTTTACCCGCCAGGAGTCGGAGCACTTTGCCAAGCGCGTACTGGAGATGGCTGGTCCTGATCCGGATCGGTATGTTGATCGGGCGTTTCTTGTGACGCTCGGCCGGCGGCCTTCGGCGGAGGAAAAAAGCAAGTTCAAGGAATTGTCCGCCGGAAAGCCGCCGCTTGAATCTCTGAAACGTCTGGGCGTTGTGCTGTTTAATCTAAACGAATTTATCTACTTGGACTAGCTATGAACTTGAATCTCCGAAGACGCCGGTTCCTGTACCAGAGCCTCACAGGCGTTGGCGGGATTGCATTGTTGGAGCTGATGCAGCGTGATCTTGGGGCGGCGACGATAGCTGCGAATCCGCTGGCTCCCAAGCCTCCGCATCACCAGGCCAAGGCCAAGTCCTGCATCTTCCTCACGATGCTGGGCGGCGTCAGCCAGATGGACACGTTTGATCCGAAACCGGCGCTCGAAAAATTCGACAACACCGTAATGGATTGGAGCAAGGAGAAAAATACAGACCAGCCGAATCTCTTCGCAAAGCCGCGGCTGATTCTCAAAAGTCCATTCCCGTTCAAGAAATACGGGCAGAGCGGAATGGACGTGTCGAGCCTGTTCCCACACCTGGGGGAATGTGTGGATGATCTGGCATTTGTGCGGTCAATCCAGACCGAGAACGGCAATCATCCGGCGGCGGTCTTCCTGATGAACACAGGCGTTGTCATTCCGGGCAAGCCGTCTGTAGGCGCGTGGACGACATATGGCCTGGGGACCGAAAACCAGAATCTTCCGGCATTTGTGGTGCTGCCGGATTTCCGGTCGCTGCCGTTTAGCGGTTCGCAGCAGTGGGGTCCAGGATTCCTTCCCGCCAGCTACCAGGGAACGGTTCTTCGCTGGAAGGGAGATCCGATCCTCAACCTGAAGCCGCCGGCGGACGTCCAAGCGGATGCGCAGGAACTGGAGATGAATCTTCTCCGGGCCTACAATCAGGAATTTTCGGAGAAGCATGGGGGAAACCCTGACCTGCAAGGCCGCATCGATGCCTATGAGCTGGCCTATCGTATGCAATCCGAAGTGCCCGGCGCGCTCGATCTTTCCGGAGAATCTCAGGAGACTCTCGAAATGTACGGGATGAACGATCCGGTGACGGAATCGTTCGGCAAGCGATGCCTAATGGCTCGCAAGCTGGTAGAGAAGGGCGTCCGATTTGTCCAGCTCTATACCCCGAGCCAGTCCTGGGATGGACATACCGACATTATCAAGAACCATACGAAAAACGCTTCGGAGACGGACAAGCCCATCGCGGCGCTGATTAAGGATCTGAAACGGCGCGGATCGCTCGACTCCACATTGCTTGTCTGGATGGGTGAGTTTGGCCGCACTCCTGACAATCCGGCCGACTTACGAGAAAAGGCGGGCCGCGATCACAATACTCGCGCGATGACGATATGGTTCGCCGGCGCCGGTGTGAAGGCTGGTTCCCTCATCGGTGCGACTGATGATCTCGGTTTCAAAGCTGTCGAAGATATCTATCGCATGCGCGATGTCCACGCGACGATCCTTCACCTGATGGGGTTGAATGATGTGCGGCTCACATATTACAGCGCAGGCCGCAACCAAAGATTGACGGACACTGGCGGAACGGTGATCAAGCAGGTATTGGCCTGACCATCGCTCATGTTACGGGCTTTTACTTCACGGGCCAGTAGGGCTCGCCGGCCGGAACAAATTCCACCGGAACTTCGGAAATGAATGTCCGCAGCCACTCCGCACACGATTTCATTCCCGGATCTTCCGAAGCAGCATGGCCGACAAGGATCAGACCCTTCTTCTCACCGGCAGTAACGGCGTCGTGAGTATACTCGACACCCTCCCATTCCCGCACTTCACCGCCGACAAAGACATCCACCTCGCGTAAAGCCCTCATGGCGCTATTCAAGGTCGAGTAACCGACCGAGAGTCCGACGCGGCGAACGGGGGTTTTCGGATCTCCGATCACGCGCACGGCACGCGCCTTCAGGCTGGATTGGATCTTCTTCGCCAGCGCTTCGAGTGTGGATTCAGGCAGAACATAGCGGCGCGGATTATCGCCGTCCTGGTATTTTTCCCATCCGACGGCTTCTGCAAAACCAACCTGCATCGGGTCGGGGCGGCGCATATGCCAGTGGTCGTGAAACCGGAAGATTGCCAGGTTGTGCTTGGCAATGAAATCCTGTTTTGCCCTGTATACGGGATCGCTGTCAAATCCATCAATTGCATCCTGGCCATTGAAGAACGTTGGCTCATGGGTAACGATCAAGTTCTTTTTGGCGGCTGCGGCACGTTTGAGTACGTCGAACGTGGACATAAAGGTCGTCGCAATTCCGGTCACTTGCGTATCGGGATCGCCGGTCTTTAAGGTATCGACCGTTTTCTCGCGCCACTCGACACCAACCGTCTTTTTGATTCGCTCCACCGCCGCGCCCAGCAAATA
>CAYTVP010000309.1:0-5576 GCA_964441675.1 uncultured Solibacteraceae bacterium
CCACCACCGAGTCGAGCCATGCCACAAACCTCCGGTTCATGGCAGTCTCGCCGAACGTCACAACGGCCGTTCTGCCGCCGTGCTCCAGAGATACTCCGTGAATGAGCATTTAAGACTTACCGCGAATTTTCTTTGACTACGAACTCGGAGTCCCCCCCGGGAAGAAACGGTGTCACTGAGGAATGCTCGTGCACAACCAGCCACTTACCTTCTTCTTTTTTGAAGATGAACGTGGCTCGGCCGCGTTCGAAGAACGGACCGGAAGGACGATGCCACGTCCAATGGCTGGTAAGAACAGCTACATTGCCATACACGTCGATCTGACGCTCGTTGAATTCCAGGTCCATGCGCCGAATCAGATCGAGGACTTCCTTCAGATTCTCTCGAACGGTACGCCAACTCTCCAGCCGCGAGGGACGCACGGGATCAGGCCAATAAGCCGTTAGCCGCGCGTCGTGGGCGTAGACAGTCGCCAGCAGATCGATGTCGCCGGTCTTCCATCCAAGCACATATCGGTCGAATGCGGTGTTGACCGCCTTGGCATCAGAATTCTTCTGACTGCCTGTTCCGCTCTGAGCAACACTCAGAACAGTGATAACAACGGTAGCTAACGCCATTTTCGTTTTCATTAGATTCCTAATCCTCCATCTACGCTGATAATTTGTCCGGTCATGTAGCCGGCGGCATCCGAAGCCAGAAACTCCACCAGGCCCGAGACATCCTCAGGACATCCGAAGCGGCCCATCGGTGTCTGCTTGATCATTTTCGATCTGAACGGCGGCGTGAGATGCGAAAGCATCATGGTCTCGATGTAGCCTGGCGCCACCGCGTTTACGGTCACATTGAACGGCCCCAGTTCACGAGCCATTGCCTTGGTCAGACCGATCACTCCTGCCTTGGCAGCGGAGTAGTTGGCTTGACCCGCCACGCCCCGAAGTCCGCTGATCGAACTGATGTTGATGATTCGGCCGCTCATCTGCCGCATGAACAGCTTGGCGGCAGCCTGGGAATAAAGAAATGCACCACTCAAGTTGACGTCGAGCACGTCCGACCAGTCGCTTGCCGACATCATCGCCACGGACCGGTCGCGAGTGATGCCGGCATTGTTGACGAGCACATCGAAGCCACCGAACTCGCGGCGCGCGGTATGGATCACTTCCCCGGCTGCCGCGGCATCCCGCACGTCGGCTTGTATGGAAAGTACACGACCCTGATTCGAACCGGATATCGTAGCTTCCGCTTCACCGGATTCGCGCGAGTAGGTGAATAGGACGTCGCAGCCCGAACACGCTAGGCGCTGGACTATGGCCTGTCCCAAACCCCGGCTGCCGCCTGTAACAATTGCGGCCTTACGGCGGCCGGAACCATTGAGTCCACGATGTGCTTCTACATTCATAGGCTTTCACCGGTGCCTAATGCGATTTCGGCGCGCGCAACGGCTTTTCCTTGTACAAAAACATGCACGTTCCCGATCACGCCGCGAATTGCTTTCCTGATCAGCACTGCTTCAATTTCCATGGAATCTCCTGGGATCACTGGCGCCAGAAACTTTGCGTTTGCGCTTCCCAAATATTTCGCCGGCGGCCGCTCTACTTCGCGGCTCAGTAGATCGAGCAGCGAAACCGATTGCGCCATAGCCTCGAGGATCAGCACGCCGGGAAAAATGGCGTGATCGGGGAAGTGGCCGAGAAAGCAGAGTTCGTTGCCGGTAACGTGCTTCAGAGCCCGCAATCGCTTGTCGCGCTCGATTTCCACTACCCGATCGATCATGAGGAACGGGAAGCGGTGCGCGAGCATACCTCGCACCTGCTCAAAGCTCAGCGTCTCAACTACCGTCATTGATGGAGACGAAAGACTCATCGTTACGATGCCTTTGCCGTTGCGAGATACGACATCACAAGATCGGCAACCGCCCCAATGGACGTGAATTGCTGCAGTTCTTCTTCGCCGATCTGCAGCTGATACGTGCGTTCGATGAGCACCAGAAGTTGCAATGCCTGGAGCGAGTCCATACCTAGTTCAGCCAGATCCGCGGAGTCGTCGATCGATGACTCCGGCGCCTCGATCATCCGGGCGACTTCGCCCTTCAGTAGTGCGGTGATCTCTTGTCTCATGTTGTGTCTCCACTTTGGTTCGCTTATTTTGTCTGGTGCATGTTGGCAATCATGTCCAGTAACTTGCGGGTCTCTTCGGGCGCGCCTTTGCCACAGGCCCGGTAAGACAGCATCCCCTGCTCGTCGATCAGGTAGACGTTCGTTAGATCGTCGGTGAAGCCGTATAGCCTGGCTACTTCGGCATCCCAATCCAGAACAACAGGAGAATTAGGCTTGCCATCGGCGTGCGATTTCAGAAATTGGCGCTTGACGTAGGCGCGCAGTAAGGACGGAACGGCACGCAGATTCGCGATATTGAGAACTTTTACGGAAGACGGCTCCGCGGACTTGCGCACCGCCGCCGCCCATGCGCTCATATAGTCGCTGCCAAGTCTGTCGCCGTATATCAACAGAACAGGCTGGCCACGCAGAGACGAGAGCCGTACTTCGTAGTCATACTGATCCTTGATCGCAAAGTCTGGAGCGATGGATCCAACCGATGCTTCCGCGGCAGAGAGTGCCGTGACTAGTGCTATGGCGAGGGCCGGAAGAACGATGAGTTGTTGAAAGAGTTTAGTTGACATAGTTTGAAAACACCACGCTCGCGTAATTTCCTGTGCGGCCGAATGCATTAACCATGACCGAGGACACTTTCGATTGCCTCGTGTCCTTGAGTACGGCCAAATCTAGATACTTCCGGTCCGGCTGATCGAACCCGGCCGTACCTGGTAAAAGTTGATGACGAAGCGCTAGTAGAGCCGCTGCGGACTGAATTGCACCAGCGGCGCTGTAGGATTCGCCCAGCACCGGTTTGATGCAGGTGATCGGACAGCCCGGCAAAGCGGCGTTCAGCGCCAGGCCCTCAATCCTGTCGCCGGAGACGCTCCCGTTCGCGCTGGCGAAAACGGCGCTGACATCGGAGCGATGCAACTTGGCGCGTGACCGCGCGGTTTCCATCGCTGTGATCGCCGCGTCGGGCCTCGTCCCCGGCGAAGGCGCAAAGCTGAACCCATAGCCGGTGAGCTCGGCCCAGATACTGGCCTTGCGCTCCAACGCATGCTCCAGGCTTTCAAGTACCAATACGGCGGCGCCCTCCCCGAGTACAAAACCGCTGCGCCTGGCATCTAACGGCAGCATTACTTCGGAGGTGCCGGACCGCGAGCCAGCCAAAAGCCGGCCGTTTGCGCAGGCACGGAACATGTCCAGAGAGATTTCCTCCAGTGCTCCCGCCAGCACCATTTCGGCGCGGCCACGCCGGATAAACTGCGCGGCATATTGGATGGCGTCAAGACCGGCCGTCTGCCCGTTCGAAAGCGTGGTGTTGAAAGCTTCCATCCCCAAGGTGACGGAAATCTGGCAGCTCGGCGCGCTAGCCCCAGCACTCGGGAACAGCATCGGATCGGCCGCCCGCGGTCCGTGGGCAAGCGCCTGGCGGTCCAGTTCAAGCAACGGCACAAGGCCGCCAAGCGTTGTTCCAAAAACCACTCCCATCTCCCGAGACTTGCCGGTTGTGACGTCGATTCCGGCATCCTTTAAGGCGGAGCTTGCAGCGTCAAAGCCGAACGCGATACTGCGGCTGATCTTCCAGAGACCCTTGCGTCCGGGGAACGTGTTTGCGTCGACGTCTTTCACTTCGGCTGCCAGCCTGCACGGAAATGGAGAAGCATCAAATCTCGAGATCTCATCGATAGCGCTCCGTTTCTCAGTCAGCGCGCGCCAGAAATCCCCGTGGGTAAGTCCCGCAGGTGTCGTTACGCCAATTCCTGTAATGACTACTCTCGACATCCTTGTCTCCTAAACCGACCTCAGAACCAGAGCGGCGCAATTGCCGCCGAAGGCAAAAGAATTGCTCAGGACCGTCCTGACGCGCACATCCCGCGCGCAGTTTGGTACATAATCCAGGTCACAGTTCGGATCCTTTTCCCGGTAATTGATGGTGGGAGGCACAATCCCCTGCTCGATGGTGAGCGCGGACGCAGCAGCTTCGATCGCGCTTGCTGCGCCCATCGTCTGTCCCAGCCTCGATTTGATCGAACTCACCGGCGTCCGGTAGGCGGCTTCTCCGAAAACCTGCTTGATGGCAAGCGTCTCAATTCTGTCATTGGCCGGCGTACCAGTGCCATGCGCGTTGATGTAGTCGACACTATCCACGGACACTTTCGCCGCGGCCAACGCATTTGAAATTGAGCCGGAAGCGCCGCGGCCCGTCGGATGCGGAGCAGTCATGTGATGAGCGTCATTGCTGATGCCGTAACCAGCCACCTCGGCATAGATATGCGCGCCGCGGCGGCGTGCAGTTCCGTAGCGCTCCATCAGAAGCGCCGCTGCACCTTCACTTGGCGACATGCCCTTCCGGCCGCGGTCGAACGGTTGACAGTTCTCGGGTGCCACAGCCAGCATCGCGTTGAACCCCGTGAAAGCCACGCGGGAAAATGGGTCCGAGCCTCCGGCCAGCGCGAAGTCCACTTCGCCGAACTGCAGCAGGTCCGCGGCATATCCGATGGCGTAATTCCCAGCGGCGCAGGCCGTTGCAATTAGGCTGACGGGACCTCTCAGCCCAAACTCACGCGCGACGCTGGTCGAAATCATTTCCTGAGGAAAACGAAGCGCGGAATCCGGATAGCATAGAGCTCTATCGAGGCCATTTCGTTTGGCCATCAAACTATCGATCGACTCTGCAATTGGGCTCTCGCCCATGGTGGTGCCAAAGATGACTGCGATACGCGACGAATCAGTCTCAGCTACGTTGATTCCGCCGTCATCGAATGCAAGGCGTGCGGCTGCGACAGCCAACTGAGATCCTCGCCCGATGCGCCGGTGATCGATGTTATGGCAATACTCCGAAGGATTGAAGTCGGGAAGTTCGCCGCCGCGATGAGTGCGGAATTGAGAGGTATCGAATGACGTGATGGTCCGTATTCCGTTTTCGCCGGCAATCAGAGCACTCCAGAAGCGGGTTTTCCCTGTTCCAATGGGAGTTACCAGCCCGAGACCGGTTATGACAACTGCGTCGTCTTTGAGCACGTTAAGTGCCTCCTACGAAGACTCGGCGACTCGTCGCCGTTTGAGACTCCATCGCTTAAAGCGAAACAACAGAATCAACAGCAGAACAGCGGCGTATCCAAACCACGAGAAGTTAGTGAGCTTCAGAATGCCGTTGATGAAGTTGAATGTCACAAAGCCCAGCAGAATTGAGCTGCCGAGCGCATATAGAAAGAGGAGCAGCTGCGGTCTGCGCCGTTCGCGGATGCAGCTTGATACCTCACGCCAGGAGCGGATCCGCCAATTCGCCTGCCTTAACAACGTCGAGGCGATGAAGTATCCGTCTGTTGGCAGAAGCGGACAGCAATTCACGATTGCAAGCATGAGGTTGGCCACGCTCATGTGGTCGAGCCATACACGGATGGACGAGGGGAGCGTGTGACTGCCGCTTGCGAGATAGCAGACCGACGCCAGACTCAAGCTTGCCAACGGCCCTGCGAA
>CAYTVP010000310.1:0-5566 GCA_964441675.1 uncultured Solibacteraceae bacterium
CCTCCGCCGTTACCGTGCCCTGTGCCCGCACCTGTGCATAGTCCCGGACGCGCCGCAATAGGCGATTGGCTATTCGAGGCGTTCCGCGGCTGCGCCGCGCCACCTCTCTTGTGGCTTCCGGTTCGATCGGAACATTGAGGATGGCGGCCGATCGCTCCACAATCCGGGCCAAATCATCCTCGCCGTAATGATCCAGCCTCAACACCAGGCCAAAGCGCCCGCGCAGCGGCGCGCTGACCAGGCCCTGCCGGGTGGTGGCGCCGATCGCGGTGAATTTTGGCACGGGCAGCGAATGCGTCCGGGCGCCCGGTCCTGTGCCGACCAGAATGTCCACCCGGAAATCCTCGAGCGCCGAGTAAAGCATTTCCTCAACATCGGGCAGCAGCCTGTGTATCTCGTCGATGAAAAACACCTGGTGCAGGCGGATGCTCGAAAGGATCCCCGTCAGATCCAGTTTCTTCTGCAGAATCGGGCCTGCGGTCTGATCGAACGCGACTTCCAATTCCCGCGAAATGAGCGTGGCCAGCGTGGTCTTGCCCAAACCAGGCGGCCCGTAAAGCAATACGTGGTCCATCGCCTCGCCGCGATGCTTTGCCGCTTCGATTGCGATAGAAAGATTTTCTTTTAGCTTAGGCTGGCCCGTGAAGTCTGCCAGCCGTTTGGGCCGCAGACTTGCCTCAAACTGCTGGTCGTCGTCCTCCGCCTCGCCAGACAAAATGCCGCGACTCGACATGGAAGCTCTAGGCTAGCGCAGGAGCTCTAACGCGCGCCGGAACATTGTCTCGAAGTCCTCGCTTCCTCCGGAGGTTTTCGCTTTGCCAAGCGCCGCTTCAGCGGCAGGCCGCGCGCTTCCCAGGTTGATCAGCGCCGACAGCACATCCCGCTCGAGCGGAGTCAACGCCGGCGGCCCCTGCGCCGGGCTCGGCGCCAACCCGGGGATCAGGTCGAGCTTGTCCTTTAGCTCTAGCGCGATGCGCTCCGCTGTTTTCTTGCCAACACCAGGTATTCGCGTCAGAGTTGCAATTTCGCCCGCGCGGATCGCTCCCACCAGTTGAGCCGTTTCGAGTCCCGACAGAATCGTAACGGCCAGCTTCGGGCCGATGCCGCTTACACCGATCAGTTTCTCGAAAACATTCTTCTCTTCTTTCGTTCCGAAGCCGAAAAGAGCAATCGCGTCCTCCCGGACATGTGTGTGTATGTATAGCCGCGCTTCGCCGCCCCTGTCCGGCAGATGTGTAAATGTCGAAATCGGGATCGTGACGTCATATCCGACCCCGGCGGTCTCGACGATCGCCTGTCCGGGATGCTTCTCAAGCAGCGTGCCGCGCAGATGCGCAATCATGCGATGAGTATCGTATATATGGCGCGCCGCCTCTTTTTCGTTCCCCAAGTCCGCAACGGAGCGGCGGAGTTACATGGCGATGATGCAAAGTATCTGGCGCGCGTGCTTCGCGTCGAGCGCGGGCATATCTACCAGATTTCCGACAACCACTCGCTTTACCTGGCGGAGGTGGATGCCGCGCATCGCGAAACGGTTTCTTTCCGGGTGCTCGAAAAGCTGGAGCCGCCGCCGCAGCAACGCAATGTTACGCTTTACGCGGCCCTGATCAAGTTCGATCATTTCGAGTGGATGGTGGAGAAGGCGACGGAGCTCGGCGTTGCGCGTATCGTTCCGGTGGAAACGGTTCGAAGCGAGCGAGGTCTCGAGAAAGCGGCGCGGAAGCGCATAGAGCGCTGGCGAAAGATTGCGCTTGAGGCGGCGCAGCAATCGCGGCGGCCGTTTCTGCCTGAAGTTGACGAACCGGTTGCCTTTCGCGATGCGCTTGCTTCGAATGCCGATTGCCGCTTCTTTGCGGACGAAGCCGGCGGCGGAAAGCTAGAATGCGCAGCGGACCAAAGCGCCGCTGTTCTGATCGGCCCTGAGGGCGGTTGGGTTGACGAAGAGCGCGCCGCTGCAGCAAACTGGAAGAACGTCTCGCTCTCCCGCAACGTTCTGCGCGCTGAGACCGCTGCCCTGGCAGCCCTTGTTTTACTCTCCGTCGAGCGCTAACATACTCACACGCTAGTCCTTCAGGAGGCTCTTTATGCGATTGCTGTATGCGTTGCTGGGAGTTGCTTCGCTATCCCTGGCACAGACCACTTCGACGTCAATCGTCGGCACAGTGATTGACCCGTCCGGGGCCGCCGTAGTCGGCGCCAAGGTCACCGCAACCAATATTCGTACTCAGGCACGGAGGCAGGATGTCACCACCTCTTCCGGAGACTTTAGCTTCCCTCTAATTGATATTGGTGAGTATTCTGTCGCGGTAGAGGCGCCCGGATTCCGGACCGCGACGCGAGCGGGAATCACCGTTTCTATTAATGAAAAGCCCCGTATTGACTTCACGATGCAGGTAGGCGATGTCTCGGAGAGCGTAGAAGTTACAGGCTCCGTCGCGGCGCTCAAAACGGATGAAGCTTCAATCGGCGACGTAATCGAGCAGAAGCGTATCGTCGATTTGCCGCTCAATGGCCGCAATGTGGGCAATCTGGCTGTTTTGCAGGCCGGCGTCATGTTTGGATCGCGCGGCGGGCTGGATGGCGCGTCGGGCACCGGCGGCGGCATTCCCATCCCTGGGCAGACCATCGCTCTCGTGGCCAACGGTCAGCGCGAGGTGAGCCAGCATGCCACGCTCGATGGTGTTGTAGCAACCGAAGCCCGCATCAACACTGTGCCGTTTTCTCCCTCGCCGGAGGCGATCGAAGAAGTGAAAGTCTTCACCGGAAACTATTCGGCCGAGTACGGCTTTAACTCCGGCGCGCAATTGGTCATGGTGATGCGTTCCGGCGGCAACGACTTTCACGGATCGCTATTTGAGTTCCTTCGCAACGATGTGTTGGATGCCGAGAATTACTTCCAGAACTACTTCCTGACGCCGGGCCAGGACCGATTGAAGAAGCAGGGTATCCGGCAGAATCAGTTTGGTGGCGTGATTGGCGGTCCGGTTTGGATTCCGAAGGTTTACAACGGAAAAGATAAAACATTTTTCATGTTTGACTACGAAGGAAGGCGGCGTAGCTTGCCGGGTTCCGCGGCTTCTGCGCTAGTACCGAGTACAGCCATGCGGGGCGGCGACTTCAGTCAGCTCCTGAATATTCCGAATCCAATCACTGTCCGGGATCCCGTCACGGGGACACCGTTTCCCAACAACATCATCCCGGCTAACTTGATCAGCTCCACCGCACAGGCGCTGAATTCCTATTGGGAGAACCCCCAGGTAGCGCTCGCGAATCCCCTACAGGGTTTCAACTATACGGGCACTGGCACTGACCGGATTGAGGACAATCAGTACTACGCAAAAATTGACCACAATTTCTCGACGAACGACAAGATCATGGGGCGCTATGCCACAAATAAAGTGAGCTGGCTGCAGGTTCCGGGCGCGACGCCGCAGTTCAGCTACCTGGTGGCTGGGCGGAACGACAACATCGCCACACAATGGATCCACGTCTTTACGCCGGCAGTAGTCCTTGAAACGCGGTATGGATTCTCGCGATCGAAGAGCGACAGCTTTAATCCTCGTGCGAATACGGATTTCGATCTGGCCTCAATAGGCCTTGATGCGTTCCGTGTCGTGAACGACAATAACCGGCCACTGACCTCGCGCGAGGCAGGCATTCCCACGATGGGGGTGCAGAACTTCGTTGCCCTGGCGGAGCGCGACGGCGGCAATGGATTTGACGATAACCAATTGCATCAGGTCAGCAGCGCTCTCAACCTCAGTTTTGGATCGCACAATCTGAAGGCTGGCGGGGAATTCCGGCGCATTTCGCTGTTTCGCGGAGCCGCCAACGTACCCCGCGGATCGTTCGACTTCAACGGATCTTTGGCGGGACACGGTTATGCCGCGTTTTTGCTCGGGGTGCCAAGCAGTACGAATACTCCAGAGGGGCTGCCGTTAACCGATGTCCGCCAGAATCGCATGGGATTCTATTTAACCGACGATTGGAAGGCCTCCCGTAAGCTGACGGTGAACCTGGGTCTTCGCTACGAATACAACTCGATGGCGACGGATATTCAGGGCCTGTGGCGGAGCGCCGAATTGCAGAACAGCATGTGGACGTTCGTTCCCGCCCAGATCCGTACAACGTATCCCTTCTACGAGCCCCAGAAGAACCTGTTCATGCCGCGTATTGGGCTGGCATACCGTGCCACCGATAATTGGGTGATCCGCGCCGGCTACGGCATTTACTACAACGTTCACCAGCTGAACAACTACACCATCCTGAATCTGAATCCCCCGCTGTCGGGAAGCTCGAACTTCCAGAACAATGCCCAGAACAATGTTCTGACGGATCCCTCAAACCCATATACGTTCAGCAACCCCTTCGGCACGGTCAACCCGTCTCTGGGTACGAGCGCGAATGTCCTGAATACGGATAACTTCCAGCCGCAAGTGAATCAGTGGAGCGTCGATGTTCAACGGCGCCTGCCGGGGGACATGGTCCTCACTGTTGGCTACGTCGGATCGAAAACTTCGCATCTGGACAATACGGTGGAAATCAACTCCCCGGATCCCGCGTTCAACATCGGGGGGTCCACGCTCCAGTCCCGCCGTCCCTACCAATTCATTGACGACAATGGCATCATCCGGCCGCTGACGCGCATTCGCTTCCTCGATTCCGGCGGCAATGCGTGGTACCAGGGCCTGCAGACTACTCTGCAGAAGCGGTTCAGCAACGGCCTCAGTTTCTCCATCGCGCATACGTTCTCGAAATCGCTGATGGAAGGGTACGGCCGCAACGAAGGCGACGGCTTCAATCCGAATACATACCAGGATCCGCGAAACCGCGCCGCCGAGAAGGCGCGGGTCGGGTTTGACGTTACCCACAACGTTGTGTCGAACTTCGTTTATGAGCTGCCAAAGCTTTCGAACTCAAATGGCTTCCTTCGCACGGTTCTCGGCGGATGGCAGACGAACGGCGTTCTGACTTTCCGCACCGGTTTCCCGTTCACCGTGAACCAGGGTGCGATCACCAACACTGCCAACGTAACGGTACGACCGAATCGCATCGCGGATGGAAGCATCTCCAATCCAACCGTGAATCAGTGGTTTAATCCGGATGCGTTCACGATTGTGAGTTGCCAGGACACCAGTTTGCCGGAGCTGTGCCGCTACGGAGATGCCGGGCAGGGAATCCTCGAAGGTCCCGGAGCGAAAATCGTCGACTTCTCGTTGTTCAAGAACTTCACGATCACCGAGCGGTTCCGGCTTCAGTTCCGTAGCGAGTTCTACAATCTGTTCAACACGCCGCAATTCTCACGGCCTGGCAATTCGCTTCAGACATCGGCGAATTTTCTGCCGCGCAGGAATGCGTCAGGCGGCATTGATTATCCATCGCAAGCGAACATCTCGCGCGGCCCTGGAGCCATCACCTCCACTGTCTCTCCGAACCGGCAGATTCAGTTCGGTTTGAAGCTGCTGTGGTAGTTCAGTAGGGTTCGCAGCCCAGTAGCGCGAGAACGCCCGGCGGCATGAACTTAAAATAACGAGATGCTTCCTCTTGCCTTACTGATGCTCGCGCA
>CAYTVP010000311.1:0-5565 GCA_964441675.1 uncultured Solibacteraceae bacterium
CTGGCAGAGGGCCGGCGCGCGGGTGCCGCAAAGAAGCCTCTTCCAAAGAACTAGTCTTCGATTTGTCGTAGACTCGAAGTACGCGCCCGTAGCTCAGCCTGGATAGAGCGTTTGCCTCCGGAGCAAAAGGTCAGAGGTTCGAATCCTCTCGGGCGTACCATTCCTCCCGGCATAAACTATTGCAAATGAAGGATCGGACGAATTTATCACGAAATTCTCCAATTCCGCAAATTTGGCCGAGTTGGGCCAGTTTTTGTGTCGTAGTTGGCCCTAAAAGCTGATCCAGGCCACCAGGGTTGCCTGGATCAATGAACATGAAGATTCTAGTGGCAGTCGGCGCGCTCTTGGTGGCCACCGGCTTTCTTCAATCATGCTCTTGCCCCGAGAGCCTCGCAGAGGTAGTGAGTCCGTCAGGGCGATATGTGGCCCAAATTTCTCTTGACGGAAAATGCGGTGGCGCGACTGTCGGGTACTTCACGGAACTTGCCGTTCGGAGGAACGATGGTTTGTCTGCCCTTCGTCGATGGAATAGTCTTTGGATTGTTCAAGGAGATGTTGTAGCTCGAGCCACGTGGCACGATTCGAAGAAACTCGAACTGCGGCATTCGCCGATCGATAATGAAAGAGCACACCGGATATTCCAAACCGAGCGATTCCAGGACATAGAGATCAGTTACATATCTAATCCGTCGCTACAGCGCAAGTGAGACCCCGAGCCAGATCGAAGCTGAGCAGACCGACCATGTAGCGCGCATATTCTATGCTCATCAAGGTTTCTTTAAGTCCGTTCTAACACGGGATTCCGCCAGTTGACGGCTGTGAACCTGCGCATACCGGCCAGTCCTGTTCGCGCTCGGTAACGATCGGCCAATATCGGTCTATGCCACTATCGCTGCTGCGGATCGGTAAACCATGACAGCCCTGGCGGAAGGTCAACTGCGGCGAAGTCGATGTGGATGACGCGCCGGTGTCTTGGATCGTGAGCAGGTGAAGATGCATGCACGACTAGTGGTTTCATGAAAACAGCCCCACCGCTTTCGACTTCACAAGTTATCGGTGCGATTTCACCTTTCAATGCCGTAATCTGTTCAGCACTGAGTCGACCGCGAGTATGGCTTCCAGGGAGAATCTTTAAGGCGCCGTTTCGCGTATTGCAGTCGTCGAGGTGTACGCGGATTGCCAGCATTCGTTCGAGGACGAACACCGGCGGCTGTACATTCACGACTCCAGCCTTGGTCGTCCAAGGACCGTAGCCATCCGCATCCACGCGCCTGTTCACACAGATCGTGAGATCTTGATGCCACGGCACTAGCCAATTGGCATTAGGAGTTTTGTCGAAAAGCGTGCCTTTGACGGGAATCGAATCAGGGCCGAGCATTACACGGGCGATCCCGATCACTTTCGGGCTGTACGAGAGTTCCGCGACGGCGGGAACCACAGTCAGAAGATTGCGGATCGCGTATACGCCTGAGCTTCTCCGAACGGCATTCTCATCGTGCGCGCTCGATGCAGCGCGCAGTAAGTCTCTGACCTCATGCCGGTCAATCAAACGCGGGACTACCGCGAATCCGTTTCGATCCAGATCTTCCCGTAGGCGATCCACGTATCTAGATTAGATCGTGACCGCCGGACGTGCACTGCCGTGAGATACTCTCTGGTGCATTCGAGGCGCCCGGGGGCGATTCGTAGTTGGGTGCGGATTAACACCTTTTCGTTGCAGTAGACGGGAGATTGGCTGATGAAGGAAGCAAGACCGCGAAGCGGGAACAGAAGCAAAAAGAACTGGTCGCCAGAACAGCGGGAACAACTCGTCAGAGCGTTGAAGGTCCGTTTCGAGAAAAACATGAATCGTCATGAAGGTCTTGCATGGGCTCCAGTACAAACAAAGCTGGAAGGCAGCGCTGAAAAGCTCTGGTCACTGAATGAAATGGAACGAACGGGGGGTGAACCGGACGTTGTGGGGCACGATGAAGAGACCGGCGAATACATCTTTTACGATTGTTCAGCAGAAAGTCCGAAGGGCCGCAGAAGTCTCTGCTATGACCGGGAAGCGCTGGAGTCCAGGAAGCAGTATAAGCCGGAGAATAATGCGCTCGATATGGCAGATGCTATGGGCATCGAGATCCTAACGGAAGACGAGTATCGAGAGTTGCAGAGACTGGGGGCCTTCGACACGAAAACCTCGAGCTGGATCAGAACCCCTTCGCAAATCAGAAAACTGGGCGGTGCGCTCTTTTGTGATCGCCGCTACGACACTGTGTTCGTCTATCACAACGGCGCGGAATCCTATTATGCGGCCAGGGCGTTTCGCGGCTCGCTCAAGGTCTAACCTGAGTCATGCCTGAGATATATGGCGGAGGTCGAGCACGTTGTCGTCTCGACCGGTTGAACCTGGCGATCCCATCCAGCCACTTCGACAATAAGTGCTTCACTGTCCGGCGATGGAGCTACCGGAGACAACCTTAGTCTGCGAGGCTTGGAATGCGGGGATGTAGGCGGACGTTAAACCCGCAATCACGAGCGCCGCTGCGGAAATAATATAAGCACTGGGATCCGTAGAGCTGACTCCGACAATAAAGTGCGAGAGTAACCGGCTCACAAAGAGTGCCGCAACCATTCCGATGGCAATACCACTGCCGCTAAGCAGCAAAGCGCGTCCGAGCACCATCCGCAGAATCATCGGAGCGGTTGCGCCCAGCGCCATGCGAATGCCAATTTCGGCCATTCGAGAGCGAACATTATAGGACATCAGTCCGAACAGGCCTAGGGAAGCTAATACGAGAGCGATCGTGCCAAGAACCGTCATGATCACCGCGACGTACGACAGGCCGATCATGGATTCCGAAATCACGTCGTCCCACGTCCTGGCATCCAAGACAGCCTGCCTGGGATCGATCGCACGGACTCGCTCGCGGACAGCCGGAATCATTTGAAGCGGGTTCGAGGTTCGCAAGATCAAAAAGTTGGCGCGGCGGGGAAACTGCGAGAAAGACAGGTACAGCACGGGTGGCGACGGTTCTTCCAACCAGTGGAAATTGACGTCGGCAGCCACGCCGACGATCGCGATCCATTGTTCTCCAGGCGCCGAATCCAGCCGGACCAAACGCCCAATTGGATCTTGATTCGGCCAGTACCGATTTGCGAGCCCCTGACTCACGATCGCTACTAGTGGAGCGTCCGGCCCGTCCCGCAAGTCGAAGTTGCGGCCAGCCCGAAGTCGTATGCGCAGACTGTCGAAATACTGTGGTGAAATTGCTTCCGTTCGCACCGTGCGGCGCTCCCCGCTGCGAACGGGCGCCGAGGCTTTAGGAGTGAACGGGAGAAAAGTTCCTTGGCTGCCATACGGAATGTCACTGCCGACTGCTAGTGACTCCAACTGTGGAACGCCCTGTAAGTTTTCCAAAAGACGAGCATGAAAACGTTTCCAGGATGCGGAATCCGGGTATCGGGAGGGAGAAAGATCGATCCGCATGGTCAGCAGATGTCGAGGTGCGCCGGCGGGAGTGACATTACTAAGTGAATGAACACCCTTGACCATCAAACTCGTGCCGACCAACAGGGTCATTGCGAGGGCAACCTGGCCAATCAGCAGCGCGCTTCGAATTTTGGTGTTGACGCGTGAGGCTGTCCCGGATCTCCCACCTGCCTTCAGAACCTCGTTTATGTCGCTGCCGGTTACGCGCAGTGCGGGCGTAATCCCTGCGAGTGTTCCACTCAACACCGCAATGATCAACGCGACTAGCAGGGCCGTATAGTTCATCTCGATGGACTCAAAGCCGGGGACGTACTTTACCACCGTGGCCGGCATACTTCCCCGAATCATCTCGAGTGCAACCGATGCTAGGGGTAAAGACAAGGTCGCTCCGATGATCGCTATCAACGTACTCTCCGTTAGCAACAGAGAAATCATCCGGAAACGGCTGGCGCCCATGGCCTGCCGTACTCCCATTTCGTTCTGGCGTGTAGCTCCACGTGCCAACAGAAGATTGGCGACATTGGAACACGCCATCACGAGAACGAAAACTACCCCGAAAAGAAGCAGGATCAGATACTGCCCGGTCATTCGTCCGGTGATCAGCTCACGCAAAGGAATCGCCCGGATACCCCAGCCTTGATGGGTCTCCGGGTAGTCCGCCGAAAGGCGAGTGGCGATTGCTTCGAGGTCGGTATTGGCTTGGGACAGCGTGACATCCGGCCATAGTTTTCCGGCGAGGTGAATCTGGTGGGATGCGCGATCGTTGGCCGTCTTGGCATCGATCGACAATGGCAGCCACATCTCTACTCCGAGTGGAAAATTGAAGCTCTTCGGCATTACGCCAACCACGGTGTAGCTTTGAGAATCGAGTTCGATAGTTTGCCCCACCGCCGCCTCGGAGCCGAGTCGTTGGCGCCAGAATGAATAGCTCAAAACCACTGTGTTCGCTTCATCATTAAGGGTGCCGTCCGGAGTCCGGCCAATCTGGGGAGAAGCGCCCAGCACGTTGAAGAACTGTGGCGAAACAGCTGCCCCAACCACAGAGGCTGACGAATCACCGCGAGTGAGAACGCGCGTCTGGTATTGATACGCCACGATGCTCTCGAACGACCGATTCTGGCGGTCCAGATCCAGATAGTCAGCGGGCGTCACCGAAGACTTGGCGTTATTCCTCTCGGGGGGAATTTGAACGATAGCTGCAAGCCGTTTGAGATCCGGAATGTCGAGTGGCTTTCGGAGCAGTGCATCGCCAACGGTGAACATTGCCGTATTTACACCGACTCCCAGCGCCATGGGCACAACGGCCGCCAAGGTGAAGAGTGGATTGTTCCATAATCGTCGAAGAGCGATTCGAGTGTCCTGGTAAAGCGCTTCAATCATTAGGGCTCCTTGCGTCGTCCGGCAGCACGCTTACGGCAGTTCAGTCACTTGCTTGCGTAACGGAACCGCGATTGGCGCCGGAATGCGTCGATCCGATCATTCTTGTCTCCCTGCGAACAGCATTCCGAAAATTCGGCCGCGGCCTCACGCAAGGCATCTGCAAACAGAGAACGCTCCGATGTGGGAACAATCAGCCGCTTGAGCGCGCGAATCGCAGCCGGTGAGTTCTCGAGCACGAAATTGCATCGATCCAGCGCCGACTCAAGAATCCGGCCAGGTGCCACAACGTCATCCACCAATCCCATCGCTAGCGCTTGCGTAGCTGTTACAAGCTCACCTGAATAGAGCATGCGTATCGCCTCCCGCCGGCCAATCGTGTTAAGGATTCGTGCCGTTGCTCCCAGCGCCGGAACCAGACCCAGGCGTACTTCCGGCAAACCTAGATACGGTGCCGGCAGATCCGCCGCTATACGGAAGTCGCAGACCAAAGCCAGCTCCAGACCGCCACCGATACAGTGTCCGTTGATCGCTCCGGTGGTCAGTTTCTCCATTCCGAAAATACGCCGCATAATGCTGTGTGGAATCCGGAGGAAATCTTCGACCTCTGGGCGATCGTTAAGCTGTCGGACCTCAGTAAGGTCGGCGCCGGTTATGAAGACGCCTCTGGTCCCGGTGAAGACCACCGCGGAAATGGAGCGCTCTCTTTCCAG
>CAYTVP010000312.1:0-5520 GCA_964441675.1 uncultured Solibacteraceae bacterium
GGGTGGCGTCGAGGCTATGGCCGGCGTAGTAGTTAATGAAAAAGGCAAGCGCCTGTTCGTATAGATCCTGTGAGGCATCCGGCCCCATAGCGCGGCGAATCAATACCGGCGCTCCGTTACCCACGTAAGAGGCGATTACTTCGTGCGGGAGCGGTGCCATATTGAAGTTCTCGAGCGTAGCGTTTACAGAATTGGCCAGATCGAGCTGCGAATCGATGAGGGTCCCATCCAGGTCGAAGATGGCAAGATCGAAGCGGCGGTTAGACGCGGAAGACGGGTGCATGGATTAGATTAAAGTCTCGGTCTCGCTGGAATCACTGTCCCAGATTTCCGACCAGGCGCGGCGAACATCCTCATAATTTCGCGTAAATGCGTCTTTGAGTTCCGGCGGAGCGATCGATGCTAGGACTTGGGCCGATTCGGCGATGTAGGGAGCAAAACGGGACTGCTGAATGGTCTCGGGCAGCGTGTGGCGTGGCAGCGAAAGTCCAACCATAACGACGGCAATCGCGATCAGGAGAGCGCGGGCCGCGCCAAACGCCGCGCCGCCCAGGTGATCGATCCATGCGATGCCCACAGACCGGAATGCGGCGGCCAGAGTGCGGCCTGCAAGAGCGCCGAGGATCAGGAATAGCACCAATACAATGGCGAATCCGATCGCATTCGCGATGGCGGGAGAGCCGACATAATCGCGCAGGAATGCACCGGCGGGGCGGAAGTAGCGGGCAGCGAAAATGATTCCGGCGAGCGTGGCAGTCAAACCGACGGCCATACGCGCCATCCCGGACAAAGCTCCGCCGACGATCGAGACAACGAAGATCACGGCGAGCATCCAGTCGAACCAATTCACTGCAAATTCAGATCACGGCCGGTGAGGGCGCGGAAAGCCTCCAGGTATTTCTCAAAGGTGCGCTCGACGATCGCCGGTGGTAAGGCCGGCGCCGGCGCTTGTTTGTTCCAGTGGACCGATTCCAGGTAGCTTCGCACGAACTGCTTGTCATAGGACGGCTGAGCGCCTCCCGGGGCATACTCGTCCGCAGGCCAAAACCGCGAGGAATCCGGAGTGAGAACCTCATCTGCCAATACCAGCTTGCCATCGATAAAGCCGAACTCGAATTTGGTGTCCGCCAGAATAATTCCGCGGCCCGCGGCATACTCACCCGCGCGCCGGTAGATATCCAGCGTGAGATCGCGCAAACGTTCCGCTACGGGACGTCCGATTTCGGCAGCCATTCGATCGAAGGAAATATTCTCGTCATGGGCCCCACCCTGTGCTTTGGTGGCAGGAGTAAACAGCGGCGCAGGGAGCCGCCCGGACTCCAGCAACCCGGGGGGTAATTTGATGCCGCAAAGCTCACCGGTCGCCTGATAGTCCTTCCAGCCGGAACCGGAGAGATAGCCGCGAGCCACACATTCCACCTGCACCATCTCTGCTTCTCTCACCAGCATGGCCCGTCCGGCGAGCTGCGTACGATGTTCCTGGAGTCCGGCCGGAAACCGGTCGACATCCGCAGTGATCAGGTGGTTCGGAACGACATCCTTCAGGAAATCGAACCAAAACAACGAAAGCTGCGTCAAGACAATCCCTTTGCCTGGGATCGGGGAGCCGAGAACGTGATCGAAGGCAGAGATACGATCGGTGGCAACGATCAGCAGCTCGTTCGCGGGCAGCCGGTAGACGTCGCGTACCTTGCCGCGATACGGCGGTGGCAGATGAGGGAGATTTGTCTCCGTTACGGCTGTCACGCCTTGGCGACTTTATCCCATGTCATCTCACGGCCGTTGTAGATCGCTTCTTTCGCCATCACGGCAATGAGAGTAGAGTCGGCAGCCCACAGGGCGGCATTCTCGATTTTTCCGGTGCGGGCGCCTTCTATGAAATCGTTCACGGCATCGATTGTGATGTCGTAGGTGGTCGGGATCTCTTCGGGTGGCGTCTTCGAGTCTTTCCAAACGGTGATACCCCGCCGGGAAGTGCGGACGGTTCCACGCTCGCACATAAATGTTTCGGAAACATCGGTGAATGCCATCGGAGCGCCGAATTGATTCGCCGAGTAACTGAACACCAGACCGTCGCTGAACTCGAACGACACGCTCAGATTGTCCATGATGTCGCCCTTTTTACGAATAGCCTGCGATCCGTAGCCGTTTACCTTGGACGGTGTCCGGCCGGTGAACCAGTGGATGACATCAAAGTTGTGGCAGTCCTGCTCCACGATGATATCGCCGGACATATCACGGTAAAAGAACCAGTTGCGGATCTTCTCCTCGCTGGCGGGATGCCCTTCTTTATAAGCTGGGCCGCCGCCCAGCCAGGCAGCGCGGATCATTTTGATTGCACCAAATTCCCCGGACTTGACGCGCTCGTAAATGGCTTTGTAATCCTTGCCATACCGTTGCTGGAAGCCCATGGAGATGCGCTTGGTGGGGTCGCACTTTTGAGCGGCCTCGCGGAAGCGCTTCACGCCCTTGGCATCGACGGCGGCGGCCTTCTCGCAATAGATATGCTTTTTCGCCTTTACCGCAACCTCGAGGTGTTCGGGGTGGAGAACCATAGGCGAGGCGATCAGAACCGCATCGACGTCGGAGTTTGCCAGTTCTTCGGCTTTCTTGAACGTTTTGGCTCCGGAGTATTTCTCGGAGGCGGCTTTCAGCTTGTCGTCGTAGATATCGCAAAGCGCGGTGATCTTTGCATATTCGTTCTTGGCAAAGATGCCGCTGACATACGTTCCCCGATTGCCGCAACCGATCAACCCAACCGACAATGCGGAGTTCGCCTGAGACCCAAAGACAGTGTGTGGCTTTAGGATGGTGACACTCGAGGCCGCGGCCCCGGATGCCAGGAATGACCGTCGATTCTTCGAGGAATCCATAGACCGCCATTATACTGGGATCTTTTGAAGCTTTCGATCCTGATTCCTGTGTACAACGAGCGGGCCGTTGTCACCTCTTGTTTGGAACAAGTGCTCAAGGCGCCGCTCCCCGAAGAAATTGAACGGGAGCTGATCGTCGTGGACGATTGCTCGCGGGATGGCACTCCGGAGATTCTGGAGCGATTCGCGGCCGCGCATGAGGGCGTAAGGCTAATCCGCCATGACGTGAACCGGGGAAAGGGTGCCGCAATCCGCACGGCGCTCGAATACGCCAGCGGAGACTTCACTATTTTTCAGGACGCGGATCTCGAATACGATCCGGCGGAATACGGGCGCCTATTGCGCCCGCTTCTCGACGGGCGCGCGGATGCGGTATTCGGCTCCCGGTATCTGGCGGGGGATCAGCGCCGCGTGCTGCCGTACTGGCACTCGAAGATCAATGCCTTTCTGACGGGGGCCTGCAATATTTTTTCGAATGCCAATTTCACCGACATGGAAACCTGTTACAAGGTTTTCCGTACCGACCTGTTGAAGAGCATTCCGATCCGTTCCGACAGGTTTGGTATCGAGCCGGAACTTGCCATCAAATCCGCCAAGCGGAGATTGCGGATCTATGAAGTTCCGATCAGCTATCACGGGAGAACGCACGAAGAGGGCAAGAAAATCGGCTGGAAGGACGGTCTGAATGCTCTTGCCGTGATGGTGAAGTTTTGGGTGATCGACGATTTGTATGCCCAGCCGTACGGGCGCGCTTTTCTCAATAATATGAGCGGCACGCCGCAGTATGTGGCCTGGATTGTGGAACTGCTGCGGCCGTATTTGGGCGATTATGTCCTCGAGCTGGGCGCCGGAATCGGCAGTTTCTCAGGCCTGTTAATGGGCCGCCGTTTGAGGTACGCGGCCACGGAGAAAGATCCGCTCTATTTGCATGCGCTCCGCAACCGTTTTCTACGCGCGCCGAATGTACTTGTAATGCCATTGAATGCCGACGATCCGGTGGCGATTGCTTCTCTGAGCGGTGAATTCGATACCGTATTGTGCCTGAATGTATTGGAGTATCTGGACGATCCGGCGCGGACGCTGGCGGCGATCTATCAGGCGCTATTGCCCGGCGGGCGAGTGGTGATTCTGGCGCCGAATGATCCTGACCTGGCCGGAACGCTTGACGAAACATTGGGAATCCGGCGCCGGTTTCGGCCACAGGAGTTGGAGGGAATGCTCGAAGCGGCGGGGTTTTCAGCAAAAACACAGCATGAATTCAATCGCGCGGGAGCTCCTTTCTGGCGTTTGTTTGGCAGGATGTTGCGGCGGCGCCAGATCAATAAAGCAACGCTGAAAGTTTTCGATAAGACAGTCTGGCTCTGGAAAAGAATAGATGGATTACTACCATGGAACGGTACCTCCATGATTGTGACCGGACGCAAGCCCTAACATAAGAAAGTGCGCTTTCGTCATGGTATCTGCAACGAAATCTTCCAGGGGTGGGATTTCCAGAAAGCCTGCCGGTATATCCGGGAGGCCGGATATGAAGGGATCGAGATCGCGCATTTCACGCTGGCCGAGACGCCGGAGCTGATTACCACTGAAGACCGGCGCCGGTACCAGAACATCATGGAAGAGGAAGGGCTGCAGTTCATTGGCCTGCACTGGCTGATGGTGGCGCCCAAGGGATTGCATGTTACGACACCGGATGCGCGGGTGCGGGAGCGCGGTTGGGATCATATACGCCACCTGATTGACCTATGCGCCGATCTCGGACCGGAAGGTGTGATGGTGTTCGGATCTCCCCAGCAGAGGGGAACCGTCAACGGTGCCACGCGGGAGGAGGCGACGCGAAATTTTGTCGATGGACTACGGTCAGTAGCGCCCCTTGCGCATTCACGCGGGGTCACCATTTTGGTCGAAGCACTTCCTGTAGCCCAAACGGATGTAGTCCTAACCCTAGAAGAAGCCGCAGGAATCGTGAACGAAATCGGTAGCCCGGCTATCCGGACGATGTTTGATTCCCATAACGCCGTGGATGAAAAGCAGAGCCATGCGGAACTGGTGGACCGCTATTTTGATTTGATTCGCCATGTTCACGTCAATGAGACGGACGGAGGACACTGCGGCACCGGCGATTATGACTTTCGGCCCGTTTTGGAAGTCCTCGGGCGGCGTGGCTATGAGGGCTGGATTTCGCTCGAAGCATTCAAATTCGAACCGGGCGCGGAACGCATCGCCAGCGAATCGATCCAGCACCTGAATTCGATCGTAAGAACACTTGGACAATGAAACAGACAGTAGTTACCGGCGGTGCCGGTTTTATCGGATCCGGACTGGTCCGGGCACTTCTCGACAAAGGCGTTTCCCGCGTATCGGTGATTGATAATTTTTCGTCGGGGAAGCGGGAGAATCTCTCTGGTGTCACGGGCAACGTTGATGTTCATGACGTGAGCATTGGCGACTATGACCGCATCGCGCCAATCGTTGCGGGAGCCGACGTGGTTTATCATCTTGCCGCGATCCCCTCGGTGCCGCGATCCATCATCAATCCGCTGCCATCGCACGAGGTGAATATTAACGGCACCTTCCATCTGTTGCGTGCCTGCGCGGACGGCAAGGTTCGCCGGGTGGTATATGCGGCATCCTCCTCCGCCTATGGCGA
>CAYTVP010000313.1:0-5510 GCA_964441675.1 uncultured Solibacteraceae bacterium
AAATCCTGCAGGGATGGAAGTCTATTCTGGCAGGGCGAAGTCCTTCCCTTTCGATCGAAATCACCCGTGAATGCCCCCTAAGATGTCCCGGGTGCTATGCCTACGACGAGAATCATTTGGGCGGCGAGGTTTTGCTTCGGCAGCTGAACGATTTCAAGGGATCCAAGCTGGTTGATTCCGTCCTGGAGATCACTGACCGCCTGAAGCCTCTGCACCTTTCGCTAGTGGGCGGCGATCCGTTGGTCCGGTACCGTGAACTCGAGATCATGATTCCCAAGCTGGTGGCCAAGGGAATCCATGTGCAGTTGGTCACCAGCCTGTTCCGGCCGCCGGCGGCCGATTGGGCCAAACTCGAGAAATTCACCATCGTTGTTTCCGTGGATGGATTGCAGCCGGACCACGATGTGCGCCGGAAGCCCGCCACCTACGAGCGAATTCTGAAGAATCTTAAAGGGCATCAGGCCACAATCCATTGCACGATTACCGGTCAAATGATGCGTCAGGGGCCCGACTATCTGGAAACCTTCCTGGCCTATTGGAGCAGTCTCCCGGAAACTCGTCAGGTTTGGTTCAGTATTTTTACGCCGCAGCGCGGTGCCGTGCATGAGGAAAATCTCACGCCGGAAGAACGCGAACGGGCAATCAGCACCATGCTCGACGTCCGAGTCCGCTACCCGAAACTGGGTATGCCGGAGGGCATGATCCAAGCGTTCCGGCGCCCGCCTGCCTCCCCAAAAGAATGTATCTTCGCGATGACCACGGAGACCATTTCCGCCGATTTGAAGACTGTGATCACGCCGTGCCAGTTCGGTGGCGACCCTGACTGTTCTCAGTGCGGATGCATCGCGTCGATGGGATTAGGCGCGATAGGGAAACACAAACTGGGCGGAATCATCCCTGTAGGGAAAATCTTCTCGACCTCTCATCGCATCGGAACGTTCTTCGCCCGTTCCTGAAGCCGTTGACACTGCTGCCCTGCTGTGTAATTATTCACGACAGTGAATAAAAATACAGCGCTGCCGAGGATTGCCTCGGGAGATCTGCGGACCGATCTCGATATCACGCTCGAAGAATTGCATAGCCTGCTTGACCTGGCGGTCGACGTAAAGGCGAACCGGCGGAATTACGCCGGCGCGCTGGCTGGCACGAGCGCCGCTCTGTTGTTCGAAAAACCCAGCCTGCGCACGCGCGTCACCTTTGAGCTTGCGATGAAGCAGATGGGTGGGGATACCACCTTTGTCGAAGGACCGATCGGGGAACGTGAACCTGTGAAAGACATGGCGCGGAATCTGGATCGCTGGTCGGACGTCATCATCGCCCGAACGTACTCGCAGCGGACAGTGGACGACCTGGCAGCATTCTCGAACGTCCCGGTGGTAAACGCGCTATCGAAAGATTTTCATCCCTGCCAGGCGCTGGCAGACGTGATGACTTTACGTGAAGTTTTCGGGGACGTAGCCGGCAAGAAGCTGGCATTCATCGGCGACGGCTACAACGTGGCAAACTCTCTGATGCTCACTGCTACCCGGCTGGGTATGGACGTTTTCATCGCGACGCCGCCAGGCTATGAACCCAAGCGCAACGTGATCGTTCAAGCGCATTCCTGCGCCGAACAGGGAAACGGAAAATTGAAGGTGACCAACGATCCCGTGGAAGCGGCTACACAGGCGCACGCAATCTACACTGACGTTTGGTTTTCAATGGGCGAACAGACGGATATTCCGCAGCGGCTGGCGGATTTTGCGCGCTTCCAGGTGAACGAAGCTTTGATGGCGCGGGCGCGCCCCGAAGCTATATTTCTGCATTGCCTGCCGGCCAAGCGTGGCGAAGAGGTAACCGACGGTGTGATGGAGTCTCGCCAGTCGGCAATTTTCGATCAAGCGGAAAATCGTCTTCATGCCCAAAAGGCACTCCTCCTGATGCTAGTGGCATCGAAACAATAATTTCAACGAAAACACATTATGAAATCACCGAAGAAAGTTGCTCTCGCCTATTCGGGCGGTCTGGATACTTCGATCATCATTCCGTGGCTGAAAGAAAACTACAACTGCGACGTGGTGGCGGTCTGCGGCGACATCGGCCAGGGTCCTGACGAATTGACCGGATTAAAGGAAAAAGCAAAAAAGACGGGCGCAAAAGAATGCTATGTCGCAGATATGCGGGAGGAGTTCTGCACGGATTACCTCTGGCCAATGATCCGCTCGGGCGCCGTATATGAACACAAATATCTGTTGGGAACTTCGATCGCCCGCCCGCTGCTGGCCAAGAAACAGGTTGAAGTCGCGCTGAAGAGCGGATGCGATGCGCTGGCGCACGGATGTACCGGCAAGGGTAACGATCAGGTCCGTTTTGAACTTACCTACAAAGCTCTGGCTCCACACCTGCCGGTAATCGCTCCGTGGCGCGAATGGGACATCGTTTCGCGCGAGGACGCCATCGACTATGCCCGGGAGCACAACGTACCGATCGCCCAGAGCACTACGAAAATCTATTCGCGCGACCGCAATCTGTGGCACATCTCGCATGAGGGTGCGGAACTCGAGGATCCGGCAAACGCGCCATCCGACGCTGTTTGGATGCTGACGAAGCATCCATGGGAAGCGCCGGCCGCGGGAGCCAAGGTCACTGTCGGATTTCAGTCGGGAGTCCCTGTTTCCGTCGACGGCAAGAAGATGTCTCCGGTAAAGCTGGTGGACGCGCTGAACAAGATCGGCAGCGAGCACGGTATCGGGCGGATCGATCTCGTGGAGAACCGTTTCGTTGGGATGAAGTCCCGCGGCTGCTATGAGACTCCAGGCGGCACGATCATCCTTTCTGCGTTGCGCGAGTTGGAATCGCTGACGCTCGACCGCTCGACGCTTCATTACAAGCAGAAGCTCTCGGTCGATTATGCCGAGCTTGTCTATAACGGGCAGTGGTTTACCCCGTTGCGCGAAGCGCTCGACGCTTGGTTTGCCAAGGTATCGGAGCCGGTTACGGGCGAGGTGACTCTGCGCCTGATGCGCGGCTTGATCGATCCGATGTCTCGCAAATCGCCGAACTCGCTGTATTCGCTCAAGATCGCCAGCTTCACGATGGGTGCCGAATACGACCAGAAGGACGCTCGCGGTTTCATCAATCTCATAGGTCTGCCCATACAAGTGCGGGCTTCGATCGCCAAGGGCCGTAAGAAGTGAAGCTTTGGGGCGGCCGCTTCGAGTCTGGCCCGTCGGCAGCATTCGAGAAATTTTCAGAATCGCTGTCCTTCGACAAACGCCTGTTCGAAGCCGACATTGCCGGCTCGAAAGCTTTCGCGCGAGCGCTGGAACGCGTCGGAATTCTAACCGGGGAGGAGTGCCGCAGCCTGGTTGCGGCCTTCGATTCGGTTCAACAGGAGAATCCCGACGGGGCTTCGGATGAGGACGTCCACACGTTCGTCATCCGGAAATTGAAGGAGAGAACGCCGCTCGCCGACAAAATACACACCGGGCGCAGCCGTAACGAGCAGGTGTCGCTCGACGTACGGCTATGGCTGCGCGGTGAAATCGATGTCATTCGCAGGCTGCTCGAAGCCTTGTTGGATTCACTGCTCCGGATCGGCGAAAAGTATCGGGATGCGGTGATCCCTGGATATACACACCTGCGGAGGGCCCAGGCGGTGCTATGGCCGCACTACTGTCTGGCGTACTTCGAGATGTTCGCTCGAGATCATGAGCGCCTGGCTCAAGCGCGGGCCCGGGTCGATGTTATGCCTCTCGGCTCGGGCGCGCTTGCGGGAAGCGGCTTTCCGTTCGACCGCCGGGCCATTGCCGGGGAACTGGGCTTCGCGCAAATTACCCGCAACAGCATGGATGTCTCGGGAGATCGCGATTTCGCGCTGGACTTCCTCCATTTCGCGAATCTTACGATGCTGCACCTATCGAGACTGGCGGAGGATTGGATTCTTTACTCCAGCGAAGAATTCGGATGGCTCGAGCTCGGCGACGGGGTCACCAGCGGCTCATCGTTGATGCCGCAGAAAAAGAATCCGGATTCGCTGGAGCTGATCCGTGGAAAGTCAGGCCGCGTTTTCGGCGATTACCTTTCTCTGCTGACCACTATGAAGGGGCTTCCCATGACCTACAACCGCGACATGCAGGAAGACAAGGTGCCGCTATTTGATGCGGTCGATCAGGTAGCGGGCTCGCTCCATATCACTCGCGAAGTGATCGATACAGCACAGCTGCGTCCCGAGGTCCCGCGGGCCGCGGCCGAAGAGAGCTGGGTAGTGGCAACCGATATCGCGGAAGAATTGGCGCGGCAGGGTACACCTTTCCACCAGGCGCATCGTCTGGCAGGCAAGCTCGTTCTTGAGTCGATCCGCGCGGGCAAAACGCCCTCTCAATGGACTGCCAATGAGCTTTCTTCCTTCGGGTCTGAATTTAACGAACGCTTTGTAGCGTTGATGAACCCTTTAGAAGGAATGGCCAGCCGGGAGATACCCGGCGGGACAGGACCCGCTGCCGTGGCTGCGGCGCTTGCCGAGGCACGCGAAAGGCTGGAGTCGTGGAAGTCGCAAGCAAAATAGCACGCCAGGGCCGGATTCTCGACCTGATTCGCAGCCAGCAGATCTTCACCCAGCAGGACCTGCTGAAACAACTGCGCTCCATCGGAGTCGAAGCAACACAGGTCACTGTTTCGCGGGACCTGCACGATCTCGGGATCGTAAAAACACGCCAGGGCTATCAACAACTCGCGGTCGGGCGCACCATGAATCTGGCATGGATCGTACAGGAGTTTTTGCTCTCGGCGGCGGCGGCTCAGAATCTGGTCGTGATTCGCACGACACCGGGGAATGCCATGACCGTGGCCAAGGCTCTCGACGCTGAAGCCTGGCAGGGTGTCGTCGGAACTGTTGCGGGCGACGATACGGTGTTGGCAGTCAGCCCCGATTCCTCCACAGCGCGCCGTGTCACGGACAAACTGCTGAAGCTGAAATAAAGAATCGGGCATTATGAAAGCGTGCTGAGCTGGCTGTTTTCGAATCCCCTCGCTCCGGGTAGCGCCGCCCCCGGTTTCACTCTTCTCGATCAGGATGGTAATCCGGTTTCTCTCGAACAGCACCGCGGCCACCGGAATGTCATTTTGTTCTTCTATCCGGCCGACGACACGCCCGGTTGTACGCGGCAGGCGTGTGACGCGCGGGATAACTGGACCGCGGCGGTAGCAAAGGACACCGTAGTTTACGGAGTCAACCCCGGGGGAGCGAAAAGCCACCGTGCATTTCGCGAGAAATATCAGCTGCCGTTTCCATTGCTCATCGATAGCAACAAGATTGTGGCCAAGCTCTATAACGCCTCGGGGCCGATCATCAAACGCACCGTCTATCTCATCGGCAAGGATGGGACGATCAGGTTCGCGCAGCGCGGGATGCCTTCGCTTTCCGAGGTTTTGACTGCGGCGCAGCTATAACGGGCGTCAGAACAATATCGGTCATCTGCCGGAGCACGATGGGAAATGCGGCCTCGATTGTTCCCAGGGTGTCGTATGCG
>CAYTVP010000314.1:0-5494 GCA_964441675.1 uncultured Solibacteraceae bacterium
CGAGGTTCAGTAGTACTAGGGGGAACTCGATTCCGCGAGCGGGATCCGTACTTGTGCAGTCAGGCCCGGTTTCACAGCCGCCTCGGTAACCGAGACATCAATGATCGCTTCGTGATTCTCGATTGTCCGTACCATTCCCAATAACGGGCCGCCGCCGGCTTCGACCACTTGCACTGCGACAGGCTGGCCCAGTTGAATCTTCGTCGCTTGATCGGGGGTCACTTTCGCCACCAGTTCTAACTCCGCCAAGTTTACGCCGATCTGAAACAGATCGCGCATGTTCCGTTTTACTTCATCCCCGGAGGAGCCACGGTGCGCTAGGAGAACTCCATCCACAGGCGCGCGAATTTCTGCCGAGAGAAGTTCCTGCTCTACTTCATCAAGATCGGCAGACTTGTCCGCCAGCACCTTGCGAGTCTCATCGAGCGCCAGAGTAGCGGCCTCGATCTTGGTGGACGATTGCCGCGCCATCTCGGACAATGCGTCAGATTCGCCCTTTAGCCGCTGATAGTCTTTCTCTGCTTTCTCGAAGGTCAGACGGGGAGTAGCACCCTCGGCCAGAAGCATCTGCTGGCGCCGGTAGTCTTTTTCCGCCGCGGCGAACTCCGCTCTCGCGCGCGCGGCATCCGCCTCGGCGCGGGATGATTCCAGCCTGTTCGAAATCAGCTGCGATTGGAGATTGGTCACCCGGGTCTGCAGACGCTCCAATTCGGCTTTGGCCTGCTCGGCTTCGGCGTCGAGTGCTGTGTTTTGGACGCGTCCCAGCAGTTGCCCCTCGAAGATCTCCTGTCCATCGATCACGTCCACCTCTTCGAGCACGCCATCGAGTGGCGCTGCGACCGGAACAATATGCTTGGCGCGCAGCTGCCCGGAAATTATGAGTTCTGTGACTTCAGGCGCTTGCGGCTCCTCGGCCTGCACTTCCACTTTCGGCGCCGTGCGGTTCCGATAAACCCAGGCTGCGGCTCCGGAGGTGGCCAGTATGGCGCCCACCACCAGCAGCCATCGCCGCCGACCATTCATAAAGCGATGATATCCTTAGCGGATTAGGCATTGGCTATGTTGAATGGAATCCGGTTGGGAGATGACATAGATGACTACTGCATTAAGTGCAAGCGGCTTACCAACCACAACATCGTTGCTTTGATAAACGACGAACCAGCGAGGGTGCGCTGCCGCAGCTGCTATCATGATCACGATTTTCTGAACGAACAGGCTCCGCCCTCGAAGAAAGATCTGAAGAAAGCAGCCGAAAAGCAGGCTGATTGACGGCGATTCCCGTTAATCGCCTTTGCGCATTTCTTTGCGAATTTCGTTAATTATCTCATCCCGGTCGCCGCTTTCGAGATCCTTCTCCATCCGCTGCAGCGCGACACCCACAACATCACGGTGATGCAGCTGCGATCCGAGGCCCACCCGCTCCGAAAGATTCAGCCATATGTCGTGCAACCGGTCGATGTCTTGCGGCCACAGTCTGGGCGGGTGTGGACCGAGGTTTACGAACTTGGAAATCCGGCCCGGACGGATAATCTCGAGTGAAAACGGATGCCGCGGTTCGGGCAGCCGTTCCCATGCCAGACCGATTTGGCGGGCAAGCTCATCGGAAGCCATCTTGGCCGAGACACCCGTGACCAGTCGGGAAGCGCTCAGCTTGCTGGCCGTCTGAACCATAGCGTCAAAAACATCCACGGCCGGCACGGTTAAAAGCTCAACCGGTTTTCCTTCCTTCTCCGCCAATTCGACGACGTGCGAGAAAAGCTCCTGTTCGTAGTCGGTGAACAACTGCTCGTCGGTTAGCTGATATTCACCGGCGCCCGCGGAAATCGGCCGCACCGTCATCACCACGATGTCGTGGCGGCGCAGGTTGGTTTTCTCTAGAGTCTTTCTCAGATGCTCCATGTACTTGTAGCCCCGGACGGCTACCAATACACAGCCCGGCCGGGCGTCGATGCTCTGGCTGTCGATCTGGGGAGCATGCTCGAGATTGAACTCCTCCATCGCGCCGTGACCCTTCGGCCGTTTTCGGGCGTTCACCATCTCGGAAATGCGGAATAGCACAAAGAGAAGTACCGTCAGGCTAATGCCCGAAATCGTGGCAATCTTCTTCGAGAACAGGTTGGTGATCGCTACCAGGAATAGTGACGAAGTGATTACCGCCAGTCCGATCGGAATTTCCGTCTTGCCGAGCCGCAGGTTGAAAGGAACTTTGTACTCCTGGTCGTTCCGTTTAAACCGTAGCGCGAGCACTCCCAGCGCCTTTAGAAAGAAGCTCCATACCACCCCGAACGCATAAGCCTCGCCCAACAGGTAGACGTCGCCGCCGGATAACAGAATGGTTCCGGCCTGCATTAGAACGATCAGGTTGACCATTCGATACGTCGTGCCAAATTTGCGGTGCGGCCTGCGGAACCAATCGAGCAGAACACCGTCCTCCGCAACTCGATTCAGTACGCCATTGGCTCCGATCATGGACGTATTCGCGGCGCCGGACAAAATCATTACGCCTACGATCACGACGAAGATATGGAACACAAGCTTTAGAAGCTGGGGTCCAACCAGATGCATCGTCATGCCGCCGATGAGATTGTCGAAATAAAGAGAGCGCTGTGCGTCCGGAATCACCATCGCCGCCAGCAATGTGATGGCGCCGGTACTGATCACTGCATACGTGCAGACAATCGTAGAAGTCAATTTCAGGTTTTTCAGCTTCGGATAGGCGATCTCGCGATAAACCTGCGCCAGCGTTTCAAATCCGCTCATGGCAAGTAGCGAGTGTCCGAAGCAAACCAGGAAGGCCGCCGCCGGAATAGTTGGCCAAACGGTTCCCTCCAGCCACCCCAGTGCATCCTCGGAAAATTCGATGGTCTGCAAGGAAGGCCAAGGCGGCAGCTCCCACTTGCCTTCAACCGCGATGGTGACGAGCGCCCATAAGATGAGCATGCTCACCATCACTGTCATGACCTGCATGATGCGGAGCGCCTTACCGGATGATTCGTGGATACCGCGGACGTTCGACCGCCAAAAATAGGCAATCACGATCAACCCGAAGAACATCGCAAACGTCGGCGGATGAATGCGGTATGGCTGATGAGACAGCTCGAAAATCTCATTCAGCAGGTGACCGAGATAGGTACCCGCGCTGACGGAGCTAATCGGACCGGTAAGAACGTAGTCCACCACCAGCGCCGAAACCGAAAGCTTGGCGACACCGGGACCGATGGCATCGCGAACCACCACATACACGCCTCCACGCACGAACATGGAGCAGCTTTCGAGGTATACAGCGCGTACCGCGAAGCTGAAAAACATGACGGCGAGGACAAACCAGGGAGCCGCCTGGCCGATTGCGCGCTCGGCGATGCCGCCGGCATAGAAGGACGACGAAGCCAGATCGCTGAGGACGATCGCAGCAGCCCGCCAAAGCGAAATGAAGGAAAGGGCGACTGTTGTCGCAACAACAATCCGTGTCGGCGAGCCTGTGGACTGCCCCCCCGAAGTCCCAGGCCGAGGATCGCTCACAGCCTTGTATTCTACGCTGAAGTCAGATGGCGGACCCGCGAGCGATTCTGGATAACCTTCGCGGCAGCGGATATTCCGCGTACTTTGTCGGCGGTTGCGTGCGGGATCAGCTTCTTGGATTGCCGGTTAAGGATTTCGACATCGCCACCAGCGCAACTCCCCCGGAAGTGCTTGAGGTGTACCCGCACGCAAAGCTGGTTGGAGCCAATTTCGGCGTCGTCATGGTCGGTAGTGTGGAAGTGGCCACCTATCGCTCGGAAGGAAGCTATCGCGACGGCCGCCGTCCGGACATGGTGCAGTTTGAGATCGATCCGGCAGAAGATGCGCGCCGCCGTGACTTCACCGTAAACGCGCTCTTCCTGGATCCTGTATCCGGCAAGGTTCTGGACTTCGTCGGCGGCCGAGCGGACTTGGAGGCCAGGATAATCCGCGCGATCGGAGATCCATTCGAGCGTTTCCGCGAAGATCGTTTGCGCATGCTGCGGGCTGTGCGGTTAGCGGCGCGGCTTGGATTCACTATCGAGTCGAAAACGACGGACGCCATCCGTGCCCTTGCTCCGGAAGTGCAGCAACTGGCGCCGGAACGTGTGCGCGACGAGCTGACGCGCATGCTGACAGAGGGACACGCCCGGCCGGCATTCGAATTGCTCGATCAGCTTTCTCTCCTTCGGGAGCTACTGCCCGAAGTTGCGGCGTTTCGCGGCGTCGAGCAGCCGCCCGAGTTCCACCCGGAAGGCGACGTGTGGACACACGTAATGATGATGCTCGCGGGACTTGGCCAGGCCGCTCCCGCGCTTGCCTGGGGCGTTCTTCTGCACGATGTCGGCAAGCCCGGTACCTTTGCGGTTGCCGACCGCATTCGCTTCAACGGGCATGTCGCGCTAGGCGTTGAGATCGCGCAAAAAATCATGAGGCGCCTACGTTTTTCGAATGAGGATGCTTCCCAGGTGATCGCCCTCATCCAGAATCACATGCGATTTGCGGATATCCGGAAGATGAAAGATTCCACCTTGAAGCGCTTCCTGCGGATGGAAAAGTTCGACGAACACATGGAGCTGCACCGCCTCGATTGCTTATCGAGCCATGGCTGGCTGGATAATTACCAGTTCGCGAAGGATGCCTTGACCAACATGCCCCCGGAGGTCATTCGGCCGCCCAAGCTGCTGACAGGCGACGATCTGATCACCGCCGGCTGGCGCCCCGGTCCCGCATTTGGCCGGGTGCTGGCGGAAATAGAGGATGCTCAGCTGGAAGGCAGAATCACTTCGAAGGAAGAAGCGCTGGCGCTGGCGGCTATGCTCCGCTCGCAATCTTCGGAGTAATCATCCAGCGCAATGTCGCGTGCGGCTGAGCGCCAAACGAATCGACATCCATGCGCACCAGCGCACTTTTCTTCATTTCCACCCGCATCGCGGGGGAGTTCAGAAAGAACGCCATGATGGAGCTCAATAGCGGCTCGTGGCCGACCAGGAGAACCGAATCCGTATGCTGGTGCACCCGTATTTCCCCCCAGACATCGGAGGGCTGCGCGTTGGGTTCCAGTGTGTCTGTTTCCACCACGGGCGCATCCGGGGCAAGCAACTCCGTCACCATATCCGCCGTCTCTCTCGCACGGCGGTACGGACTGGTAAGAACCAGCGAAATCGCGCAGTCGGCCTGGTAGGCGAGGCGCAGCACGTCTTTCAGCTTCTTTCGCCCCTCCGGAACCAGCGCCCGGTCCCGGTCGGCCTGTCCCGGTTTTCCATCCTCGGCGATTGCATGACGTAGCAGATATATCTGCATTCAGAAGACCCTCACTCTGTCATACTGACAGTTTGAAAACACCGGATGACGAAAATGTTTCCGGGCAGTTACTGTTCTGGCTGGCCCTTTCGTCCACCGTTGCTATCTTATTCTCGATTACCGCAGGCCAGATTCTGTTGGGCGCGGGACTTGGTGTTCTGCTCACCCGCCGGGATCTCTGGCGGAGCCCGCC